>NZ_JARVRN010000015.1:0-65124 GCF_030209655.1 Curtobacterium sp. MEB011
GGTCGCGAACTGTCGGCTGGCGGCGCCGCAGGCGACGGTCTGCGACCGCGCCGCGGCCGGCCGACGGGGTGTCGTGACCGCTGCGGGGCCCTGGGCGTGCGGCACGGCGGACGGGAGGCGCGGGGCACGCCGCCACGCGCCTCCCGTCCGCCGTCCGGTCGCGTTCCGTCGCGTTCCGTCGTGGGGCCGGCCCGCGCGGCCCGGTCACGACACGTCGCGGGTCACCTGCCGACTGGTCGCGAACTGTCGGCTGGCGGCGCCGCAGGCGACGGTCTGCGACCGCGCCGCGACCGGCCGACGGGGTGTCGTGACCGGCCGACGGGGTGTCGTGACCGGCGGGACCAAGCCCGGCCCGAACTCCTCCGGGGCCCGGACGCCCGCTTGGTACGATGGGCGCTGTTCAGAACACGCAGTGTGTATCTACCGGCCGCCGGCTCCCCGGCGGACAACGGCGGCACCCGATGGGTCCGCCCCCGCCGAACCGGGTCGGGCCGAGAAGGCACAACCCCGATGCTCCAGACCCGTTCCACCAGCGACACCGGCACCACTCCGGCCGCAGCCGACGCCTCACTCGTCTCCCTCGCCGGCCGTTGGTACTTCCCCGTCGCGTTCATCGCCCGGCTCCCGTTCGCCATGATGGTCGTCGGCGTCCTGACACTGGTCGTCGCCACCCGTGACTCCGTCGCCCTCGGTGGCGTCAACTCCGCCGCCGTCGGCATCGGCTCGGCGATCTTCGGCCCGATGGTCGGCGCCGCGGCCGACCGCTTCGGCCAGCGGGCGGTGCTCGTCCCCGTCGGCCTGGTGAACGCGGCGCTGCTCGGGTTCTTCCCGTTCGTCGTCAGCGGCACCGCGCCCGACCTCGCGGTCCTCGCGGTCGCGTTCTGCATCGGTGCGTCGGCCCCGCAGGTCGCCCCGATGTCCCGCACGCGGCTCGTCGCGATCATCGGCCAGCGGATGGCCCCGGCACGGCGCGAGAAGACCCTCAGCGGCACCATGGCCTACGAGTCCGCCGCCGACGAGACCGTCTTCATCATCGGGCCGTTCCTGGTCGGCATCCTCGCCAGCGCGATCGCGCCGTGGGTGGCCGTCGCCGGCGCCTCGGTCCTGACGTTCGTGTTCGTCACCGCATTCGCGCTGCACCCGACCGGCAAGCTCGTGGTCGGCCAGCACGCGGAGCTGACGCAGGCACCCGCGCGGCAGCTCCTGCGCCCGCGACTCGTGGTGGTGGTGGTCGGCATCCTCGGTATCGGCCTGTTCTTCGGCTCGACGCTCACTTCGCTCACCGCGTTCATGGAGACCCACGGCGAGGCCTCGCAGGCCGGTCTGCTCTACGGCCTGATGGGCATCGGGTCCGCCGGGTTGGCGCTCGGGTCGGCGGCGTTCCCCCGGGCGTTCGGCCTCGGTTGGCGCTGGCTCGTCTTCGGTGTCGTGCTCCTCGGCGGTGCGATCGCGTTCGCCAGCGCCGACTCCGTCGTCGCCGCGGGCGTCATCCTCGCGGTCATGGGCATCGGGATCGGGCCGACCCTGGTCGCCCAGTACAGCCTCGGCTCGGACCGGTCACCCGTCGGCCGCTCCGCCACCACCATGACGATCCTCGGGTCCGCGGTCATCGTCGGCCAGTCGATCGCCTCCGCGATCGCGGGTGACGTCGCCGAGCAGCACGGCACCGCAGCGGCGATGCTGCTGCCGGCGGTCTCCGCCGCCATCGTCGTGGTCGCCGCGGTCGGCAACCTGCTGCTGCCCCGCCGGGTCGCGACCGCCTGACGGCGAACGTGACCACCTGACGGACGGGAGGCCCGTGGCGACGCCGCCACGGGCCTCCCGTCCGTCAAGTGCCTGCGTCAGGACTCCGTGTCGTCGACGAGCAGGTCCTCGTGCCGGTAGTCGTCGGCTCGCAGGCCGGCGCGGGCGATCATGTGCGTCGAGACCGGCACCAGGAACAGCTGGAACACCATGATCGGCAGGACGACCCAGAACGCCGTCCACGTCCACACCGCGACGACGATCGCGGCCAGCGCGAGGGCGAGCCCGAGCACCTGCGGCTTCGCCATCGCGTGCAGGCGGACGAGCGGGTCCGGGAACCGGACGATGCCGACCCCTGCCCCGAGCGACAGCAGGGACCCGACGAGCAACAGCCCGACGGCGATCCAGGCCCGGAGGCCGGCGTCGTCGACGAACGACTCGATCATCTCGATCACGACTGGTCCTCCTCGGCGCGCTCGGGTGTGGTGGCGGTCAGGCCCTCGTCGGACGGGTCCGCCGAGGGGGTGACGGCCCGGGCGACGGCGACGGTGGCGAACACACTCGTCGCCGAGATCACCACGAGCACGGGGATGCCGGTCAGGTCCTGCCGGATGACCATCGCGGCGGCGATCACCACGAGCACGGTGGTCAGCACCATGTCGGAGCCGATCATGCGGTCGAGGATCGTCGGACCGCGCACGATGCGGAACACCGCGAGGGCGAACGTCGCCCCCAGGAGCACGAGCACCAGCGCGACGGCGACGGCCATCACCACGACGGCGGGGCTCACCGGGTCACCTCCGGCAGCGGCTCGGACAGCTCGGAGACGTCCTGCTTCGACCCGAGTGCACGGATCACCATGGCCTCGATCCGGAGTGCCATCCGGCGTTCGTCGTCGACCTGTTCCAGGCGCTCGGTGTCGAGCACGTGGAGCAGCAGCCGGCGGCGCCGCAGGTCGACGTCGGCGACGTACGACCCGGGCACGAGCGAGACCGCGAGGGTGGCGAGCGTGAAGGTCATCTCGGACGTGGAGTGCAGCTGCACGAGCGTGATCGAGCTGCGCCGCACACCGCGCGGGCGGAACGCGACCCAGGCGACCCGGAACGACGCCACGATGACCAGCCCGGACCACACCACCAGGAACCGCAGCACGTGCACGATCGAGAACCGCGCGGACAACGGGACCGGCGGGAGCGGCAGCGCCTGGGTGACGATGAGCGCCACGACGATGCCGCAGAGCAGGGTCAGCGGGGTCCACGACCCCCAGAGCAGCGCCCACAGCACGGTGAGCCCCGCGACCAGGGGCACGTCGTAGCGCCACGCCAGTGCGATCCGCCTGGCGTTCGAGATGCGGCGGACGTCGGTCATCGCTCACCTCCGAGCACGGCCTGCACGTAGCGGTCGGGTGACTCCAGCGACTCCGCTGCGCGGGTCGCGTAGCCGTAGAGCGGGCCGGCGACGACGGTCAGGGCGACGGACCCGAGCACCGCGACGGTCGTCACACCGACGAGCATGCGCGGCAGGCGCACCTTCTCGGGAGCCTCGCCGACCGCCTCGGTCGCGCCGGTGGTCGGACTGGAGGCGGTGGCCGCGTGCGGTGCGTCGGTGACCGTCACCGAGCCTCCCGGGTGGTACGCCTCGCCCGTCTCCTCGGAGACGGTGAGCGGCGCCGGTTCCGGCGACCGCAGGTGGGCGTGCGGTTCAGCACTCGTCGCGTGCGGGGCGGCGGCCTCGGCCGCCGGCTTCGGCCGCCAGAAGGCGGCGTCCCAGACCCGCATCAGCGCGTACAGGGTGAGCAGCGAGGTGACGACGCCGGCGCCGATGGTGACGTAGGCCATCGGGGAGCCGTCCTCGGCGGCGGCGCGGAACAGGCCGAGCTTGCCGATGAAGCCGGAGAACGGCGGGATGCCACCCAGGTTGAACGCGGGGATCAGGTACAGGGCGGCCAGCAGTGGTGCGGCCTTCAGCAGTCCGCCGAGCGACCGGGTCGAGGTCGTCCCGCCGACGCGTTCCATCAGGCCGGACACCAGGAACAGCGTGGTCTGCACGACGATGTGGTGCACCGTGTAGAACACCGCGGCCGCCGTGCCCGCGACGGTGCCGAGGCCGACGCCCATCACCATGAAGCCGATGTGGCTGATCAGCGTGAAGGACAGCAGTCGTTTCACGTCCGTCTGCGACACCGCGCCGAGCACCCCGACCACCATCGTCAGCGCCGCGACCACCAGCAGCACCTCGTTGAGCTGTGGTCGCGGGAAGATCACCGTCTCGAGCCGGATGATCGCGTAGATGCCGACCTTGGTCAGCAGGCCCGCGAAGACCGCCGTGACCGGTGCCGGGGCCGTCGGGTACGAGTCCGGCAGCCAGAACGCCAGCGGGAACACCGCCGCCTTGATGCCGAACCCGATCAGCAGCATCGTGTGCAGGAGCAGCTGCACGTGCTCCGGAAGGTCGGCGACGCGTTCGCTGATCTGGGCGATGTTCACTGTGCCGGTGGCGCCGTAGACCAGGCCGATGGCGGCGAGGAAGATCGCCGACGCGATCAGGCTCGTGACGATGTACGTCGTGCCCGCCCGGACACGCTGTTCACTGCCGCCCAGCGTGATGAGCACGTAGCTCGCCACCAGCAGCATCTCGAACGCGACGTACAGGTTGAACAGGTCGCCGGCGATGAACGAGTCGAGCACACCCGCCGCGAGCACCAGGTAGGTCGGGTAGAAGATCGTGACCGGGGCGTCCTCGTCGTCGGCGGCCAGGCCCTGCCCGATCGAGAACAGCAGGACGAGCAGCAACACGCTCGCACTGACGGTGAGGAGAAGGGCGCTCAGCCGGTCGACGACGAGCGAGATGCCGTACGGGGCGTCCCAGCCGCCGACCTGCACCACGATCGTGCCGTGCCGGTCGACCAGGACCATGAGCGTGGCGGCGACGGCCAGGGCCACGACGAGCACCACGACGGTGATCGCGCGCTGGAGCTTCTGGTGCCGGAGGAGTCCGAGCGCGACCGCGGCACCGAGCAGCGGGACGAGGACGAGGAGCGGGACGAGCCAGGTCATCGGGTCGCCTCCTGTTCTGCGTCGGTGGTGGTCTCCGGGTCCTCGTCGGCCGGCTCGTCGCGGTCGCGGCCGATGGCGGCGTCGGCCTCGTCGACCTCGACCTCGTCGGCACGGGACAGCTGCCACGACCGGTGGATCAGGGCGAGCAGGAACGCGCTGACGGCGAAGGTGATGACGATCGCGGTCAGGGCGAACGCCTGGGGGAGCGGGTCGGTGATGCCCTCGGCGCTCTTGCCGATCGGCGGGTCGCCCGCGGCACCGGACATCACCAGCAGCAGCAGGTTGAGCGAGTTGCCGAGCAGCAGGAAGCCGAGGAGCATCCGCGTCAGGGAGCGTTCGAGCAGCAGGTAGACGCCGCACGAGAACAGCACCGCCATGGCGATCACGAGGACGAGGGTGACGGTCACGAGGCGCTCCCTTCCGGGGTGGGGGCATCGAGGGTGTCGCCGACGGACTCCTCGGTGGTGTCGCGTGTCGGGGTCGAGGCGTCCTCGAGGCGCTGCCGGTCGACCTCGGCCCCGAGACTGCGGAGGACGTCGAGCACCAGGCCGACGACGACCAGGTACACGCCGATGTCGAAGAACGTTGCGGTGACGAACTCGACGTGGCCGAGGACCGGGACGGTGGCCTCGAAGAACTCGGAGTACAGGGCTTCGCGGCCGAAGAACAGCGGCACGATCGCGGTGATCGCGGCCGTCGCGACCCCCAGGCCGAGCAGGCGACCGGCGCGCACCGGGGCCGCGGCGCCGAGTTCGGCCGGTCCGCCGGCCAGGTAGCGGGCCGCGAGCGCGATGCCGGCGACCAGGCCACCGGCGAACCCGCCACCGGCGGCGTTGTGCCCGGCGAACAGCAGGTAGACCGACAGCACGATCAGGCCGTGGAACAGCAACCGGACGACCACGTCGAGCAGTGCCGAGCGCCCGGTCGGGATCGCGGCGCTCGTCGGCAGCCAGGCGCGGGGCTCACCGTCGGTGCGCTCGCCGTTCGCGGTCAGGGTCTCCGGCAGGTCGCGCAGCCGGGGCAGTGTGTCCTCGCGCGAGTTCACGAAGATCAGGCTCGCGACACCGGTGGCCGCGGCGACCACGACGGTGAGCTCACCGAGGGTGTCCCAGCCGCGCAGGTCGACGAGGGCGACGTTCACCACGTTGAGACCGTGCCCGAACGAGCTCGTCAGCGCGGGAAGGTCCGGCCAGAGGGGACGCGCGGTGCGGGCCGAGGCAGCGACGACGACGACGATCGCGAGCGTCAGCCCCGCCAGCCCGGCGAACAGGGCCCGCACGATGCGGAACCGCGACGGGTTCGTCGTCGCGATGCGCGGGGGCAGTCGGCGCAGGACCAGGACGAAGGCGATCAGGGTGACGGTCTCGACCACGAGCTGCGTCAGGGCGAGGTCGACCGCGCCGTGCAGGACGAACAGCACCGAGAGGCCGTAGCCGGTGACGCCGACCAGGACGGCGGCGGCGAACCGGGTCTTCGCCGTGAGCACCGCGACGCCGGCGATCGACATCACGATCATCACCGGGATCTGGCCCCACGAGTCGGCGAAGCGGACGTGGAACTCCCACGGACCACCGAGCACCAGGTTGGCGAGCGCCCCGGCGACGAACACCGACAGGATCACCGTCAGGTAGTAGGGGAGCGAGCCGCGCTGCAGGCTCGCGGTGAGCCCGGTCGCTCCGCGGTCGAGCAGCCGCATCCCGTGCCGGTACGTGCCCGCGGCGCTCGGGAACCCGGCGAGCCGGTGCTGGATCGCCTCGACCGGTCGGCGCAGGGCGAACAGTGCGAGGCCGCCGACCAGGGTGATCGCGGACAGGCCGAGCGCGGGCTCCAGGCCGTGCCAGAGCGCGAGGTGCGGGACCGCTTCGCCGCCGAGCGCCGCGGTCGTCGCAGCGGGCTCGATGCCGTGCGCGACCACCGGGGTGAGCAGGCCGAGGGCGAGGCCGGTGAGCGCGAGGACCGAGGGGACGACGGCGAGGCCGTGCAGGGCGTGCGGCTCGGCGGTCGCGACGCCGGGCTTCCGGGCGAAGGCGCCCCACAGGAAGCGCAGCGAGTACGCCACGGTGAGCACCGAGCCGACGGTCACGCCGACCAGGGCGAACCACGCCCAGCCGGCGTCGGGGCCGTGCAGCGACTCGGTGAAGCCGGTCAGCACGGCTTCCTTCGCGACGAACCCGATCGTGGGCGGGATCCCGGCCATCGACACCAGCGCGAGCACCGCGACGACCGCCAGCCACGGGCGGGCACGGCCGAGCCCGCTGAGCCGACCGAGGTCGCGCGTGCCGGCGACGTGGTCGATCGCACCGACGACCAGGAAGAGCGTGGACTTGAAGGCGGCGTGCGCCACGAGCAGCGCGACCCCGCCGAGGGCGACCGCGGGGGCGCCCCATCCGGCGGCGAGCACCAGGAACCCGAGCTGGGCCACGGTGCCGTAGGCGAGCAGGAGCTTCAGGTCGGTCTGGCGCAGCGCCCGGTACCCACCGACGAGCATCCCGGCGACACCGAGCAGCGTGATGGTCTCGCGCCAGCCGTCGAGCAGCGCGAACGCGGGGGCGAGCCGGGCCACCAGGTAGATGCCGGCCTTCACCATCGCCGCGGCGTGCAGGTACGCGCTGACCGGGGTGGGCGCGGCCATCGCGGCGGGCAGCCAGAAGTGGAACGGCACGATCGCCGACTTCGTCAGTGCTCCGAGCAGCACCAGGACCACCGACACCGAGACGACCGTGCCGCTCGGGGGGTCGGCGACGATCCCGGACAGCGACGTCGTACCCGCTGCGACCGAGAGCATCACGAGGCCCGCGAGCATCGCCAGGCCGCCGGCGGTGGTCACCACCAGCGCCTGCATGGCGGCGGCACGGCTGGCGCGCTTCGCAGCGTCGTGCCCGATGAGCAGGTAGGAGAAGACCGTCGTGGCCTCCCACAGGACGAACAGCACGATGACGTCGTCGGCGATCACGAGCCCGTACATCGAGCCGGCGAAGGCGGTCAGGACCCCGGCGAACCTACCGAGCCCGGGTTCGTCCCGCTCGAAGTACGAGGCGCAGTAGACCAGCACCAACGCGCCGACGATCGACACCACGAGGGCGAGGACCCACGACAGGGCGTCCATCCGCAGCGTGACGTCGAGGTCGAGCTGGGAGACCCACTGGTGCCGTTCGACGACGCTGCCGTGCAGGGCGGCGTCGGTCTGGGCGATCGTCAGCACCGCGGCGGCGGCAGGGGCGAGGGCTGCGACGAAGAAGACGCGGCGCCCGAGGACGGGGGTCAGTGCGGGGACGATCAGGGCGACGATCGCGAACGCGACGAGGACGAAGACCATCGGGCACCTCCTCGGGGTCGGGCGGCAGTCCGGCTCACTGGGCTCTCACAGCTTACGAAGCGAGCCATGTGGAGAACCTGTGCGGCCGGACAGCAGTCCGCTCAGGTCCGACCGTGCGCGCGGGCGGGGATCTGGGTCGCGAGCTTGCCGCCGGAGACGTCGAGCAGGGTGCCCGTGATGTACCCCGAGGCGTCGCTCGCCAGGAAGACGAGCAGGTCGGCGACGTCGTCCGGAGTCTCCCACCGGCGGAGTGACAGCGTGTCCAGCAGACGGTCCTGTGCCTCGGTCGGCATCGTCGCGAAGCCGTTCATCGCCGTCGGCACCATGCCGGGTGCGTACGCGTTCACGGTGATCCCCCACGGGCCGAGCTCGGACGCCAGGACCCGGGTGAACGAGACGACCGCGGCCTTCGACGCCGCGTAGGCCGCGCTCCCGACGCTCGGCACGATCGCAGCGAACGACGCGGCGTTGACGATCCGACCGCGCCCGGCCGCCTGCATCACCGGTGCGACGGCCTGGCTCATCAGGAACGTGCCACCGAGGTTGACGTCCATGCAGCGGCGCCAGGCGTCCCACTGCAGTTCGGCGACCGTGCCCGTGACGTTGATGCCGGCGTTGTTCACCAGGACGTCGATCGTGCCGTGCCGCCCGACGACCTCGTCCACGGCGTCGCGCACGGACGCCGGGTCGGCGACGTTGCACACGACGTGCTCGAGCGGGAAGTCCGGTTCGAAGGCCAGGTCGAGTGCGACGACGCGGCACCCTTCGTCGACGAAACGGTCGGCGAGCGTGCGGCCGATCCCGCGCGCTGCGCCGGTCACGACGACCACGCGGTCGGTCAGGTCGAGGTGCATCGTTGCTCCCGTCGTCGGTGCCTTGAATAGGCATACTATTCGAGCATGACGGATCAGCGTGTGCTCTGGGTCACGGGTGGGGGCAGCGGCATGGGGGCCGCGGGTGCCGAGGCGGCGGCACGGGACGGCTGGACCGTGGTGCTGAGCGGGCGTCGCGCGGACCGACTCGAGCAGGTCGCAGGCGCCATCCGGGCAACCGGCGGGACCGCGGACGTCCTGCCCCTCGACGCGAACGACCCCGCAGCCGTGGCCGCCGCACGTGACGTCGTGCTCGAGCGGCACGGCCGGCTCGACGGACTCCTGCTGGCGGCCGGGCTCAACGCCCCGCGACGCCGGTGGGACGACCAGTCGCTGACCGACTTCCGGGCGATCGTGGACACGAACCTCACCGCGGCCGTCACCGTCGTGGACGCCGCGCTGCCGGCACTCCGCTCGTCCGGCGGTGTCGTGGTCGTCGTGTCCTCGTACGCCGGGTGGTCCTTCCAGTCCGGGGCCGGCGTGGCGTACTCGGCGAGCAAGACCGCGCTCGGATCGGTCGTCCGGAGCCTGAACCAGCAGGAGGCCGAGCACGGCGTGCGTGCCACACACCTGTGCCCGGGCGACGTCGCGACGGACTTCCTGGACCAGCGGCCGGAGGTCCCCGGCGCGGCCGCCCGCCAGCGCATGCTCCAGCCGGAGGACGTGGGGCGGACCGTCGCCTTCGTGCTCGGGGTGCCGGCTCACGTCCGCGTGGACGAGCTCGTGCTGTCGCCGGTCTCCCAGCGGTGACGAGCACCTTCGATCGGGTCCTCGACCAGGTCGGTGACGCCGTGGTCTCCGGCACCCTGGCCGCGGGGAGCCGCCGGAGCGTCGACGACCTGGTGGCCTGGACGGGTGCCAGTCGCAGCATCGTCCGCGAGGCGGTGCGTGTCCTCGTCGCCCTCGGCCTGCTCACCGCCAGGCGCCGGGTCGGCGTCACCGTCCTCGATGCGGATCGGTGGGACGTCCTGGACCCGCGCGTGGTGCGGTGGCGCCTGCGGGGCCCGGACGGCGACCGGGTCGCGGTCGAACTCCGCGAGCTGCGCGCAGCGGTCGAACCCGCCGCGGCCGCCGCAGCAGCCCGGCGAGCGGCGCTCGACGCCTGTGCGGACCGACGGGAGGCGCTCCGCACCACCGCGGACGAGCTCGCGGCCGCCGCGACCCGCGACGACCGCCCCGACTTCGTGACCGCGGACGTGCGGCTCCACGCGCTCGTGCTCGACCTGTCCGGCAACACGCTGTACCGACGCCTGCACCGGGTCGTGGGCCAGGTCCTGCTGGAACGCGGGAGCATCCGTCCGGACCGGCACGACGTCGGCCTCCACCTCGCGCTCGCCGGTGCCGTGGTGGACGGACGGCCGGATGACGCGGCCGCGGCGATGCGGGCGATCGTCGACCGGACGTGAGCGGCGCGCCGCCGACCTGCGAAGATGGAGGCCGGTGCGCTCCCTCCGGTGCCCGTGGAGGGTGAGTCGTGGACGCAGCACAGGACCTGGTCGTCCAGCTCGTCGGCACCCCGTGGGCCTTCCTCGTGGTCGGCCTGGTGCTCGCCGTCGGCAGCGTGGCGGTCTTCCTCCCCAGCCAGGCACTCGTCGTCGCGATCGGCACGCTCCTGGTCGGTGGCGACGGTGGGCTCGTGCCGGTGCTCTTCCTCGTCGTCGCGGCGTCGATCGGCATGGTCCTCGGCGACCTCGGGCTGTACCACCTGGCGCGCTCCGCCGACCTCGGTTCGCGGTCCTGGTTCGCGCGTCCGAAGGTCCGCGCGGCCCGCGACGCCATCGACGGCCGCTACCGCGCCGCTCCCGGGCGCATCGCGGTGCTCGGACGCTTCATCCCGATGGGCCGGTTGACGACGAACCTGGTCGGCGCGGACAGCGGGCTCGATCTCCGGCGCTTCCTGGTCAGCTGCGTGCTCGCCGACGTCGTGTGGGCCGCGTACTGCGTCGGCATCGCCGCGGCCACGGGGCGCTGGAGCCGCGAGCAGCCCTTCCTCGTCACGACCGTCGCCGTCGTGGCGTCGATCCTGCTCGGCTTCGCGATCTCCGCGATCGAGAAGGCCGTGCGACGGCGCAGTGAGGCCGCCGCCGCAGCCTGAGGAAAGTAGTGTGGGCACCCCGTTCGAAGGAGAACCCGTGCTGCTCGACGACCTCGTGCCGGACCCCGACGCGCTCGACCGCATCGCCACCGGCAGCACCTGGGCCGAGGGCCCCTGCTGGATCCCGACCACGCGGACGCTGCGGTGGTCCGACATCCCCGGCGACCGGATCCTGCAGTGGCACGCCGACTCCGGGGAGACCTCGGTGTACGTCGACGGTGTCGAGTTCACCAACGGCCGCACGCTCGACCGCGACGGCAGCGTCGTGCAGTGCTCGCACGGCCTGCGCCGGGTGGAGCGTGACCGCGACGGGGTCGTCACACCGATCGTCGACACGTGGAACGGCGTCCGGTTCAACTCCCCGAACGACGTCGTCGTCGCGCGGGACGGCGGTGTCTGGTTCACCGACCCCGCCTACGGCATCACCCAGCCGCGCGAGGGACACCCCGGCGTCCGCGAGTACGGCGACCACTGGGTGTTCCGGTGCGGACCGGCGGGCGAGGACCTGCGGCCCGTGGCGACCGACCTCGACGAGCCGAACGGCCTGGCGTTCGACCCGGACGAGCGGGTGCTGTACATCGCGAGCTCGTCGGGCGACGAGCCGGTCATCCGCGCGTACGACCGCCGGGGCGACCTGCTGAAGAACGGTCGGGTGTTCGCGCGGCTCGAGCCGGGCGAAGGCGCGCCGGACGGCATCCGGGTCGACGTGCACGGCAACGTCTGGTCGTCGTCCCACCGCGGCGTCGTCGTGTTCGACCCGGCCGGGGCACGCATCGGCGAGGTCGCCGTCCCCGAGGTCACGTCGAACCTGTGCTTCGGTGGCGACGACGGCACGACGCTCTTCCTGACGGCGACGACCTCGGTGTACCGGATCGTCACGACGACGCGGGACGCTGCCGTATCCTGACTCGGCCATGCAGTGCGACTACTTCGACCGCGGGGTGTGCCGGTCGTGCACGCTCATGGGCCAGCCCTACGCCGACCAGGTCCTCGACAAGGAACTCCGGACGCGCGAGCTCCTGCACGACGCCGTCGAGGCCGCCGGGGGTCCCGGTGCGGTCTCCTGGTCACCGGCGATCACGAGCCCGGAGTCGGGGTACCGGAACAAGGCGAAGATGGTCGTCGGCGGGTCCGTCGAGCACCCGACCGTCGGCATCCTCGACCACCGGCAGCGCGGGGTCGACCTGCGGCACTGCGGGATCTGCACCCCCGGCATCCGGCACGCGCTGCCCGTCCTGGCCGGGTTCGTCACCACCGCGGGGCTGATCCCGTACGACGTCGCCGCACGCCGCGGTGAGCTGAAGTACGTCCTGGTCACCGAGTCGCCCGACGGCGAGCTGATGATCCGGTTCGTGCTGCGTTCGGAGGGGCAGCTGCCGCGACTCCGACAGCACCTCGACACCCTGCGCGCCGCGCTGCCGAACGCGGTCGTCGTGACCGCCAACCTGCTGCCCGAGCACAAGGCCGTCACCGAGGGCGACCGCGAGGTCGTGCTGACCGAGCAGGAGACCCTGCCGATGCGCCTCGGCGGGATCACGATGCACCTGCGGCCGCAGAGCTTCTTCCAGACGAACACCGGCGTCGCGACCGAGCTGTACGCGCAGGCCTCGACCTGGATCGACGAACTCGATCCCGCGTCGATGTGGGACCTGTACTGCGGCGTCGGCGGGTTCGCGCTGCACGCCGCTCGTCCCGGCCGTGCGGTGACCGGCATCGAGTCGAGCGCCGAGGCGATCCGCTCGGCGAAGCAGTCGGCGCGTGAGGCCGGGCTCGAGGGCGTCCGGTTCGCCGCTGACGACGCCACGGAGCACGCCCTCCGGACCCGTCCGGATGCGGTGCCCGAACTCGTCGTGGTGAACCCGCCGCGTCGCGGGATCGGCGAGCGGTTGTCGACCTGGCTCGAGGAGTCGGACGTGCAGCACGTCGTCTACTCGAGCTGCAACCCGGTGACCCTGGCGAAGGACCTGGCCCGCATGCCGTCGTTCCGGCTCCGACGGGCCCGGGTGCTCGACATGTTCCCGCAGACCGGCCATCTCGAGGCCGTCACGCTCCTGTCGCGGGCGTGATCCGGGCCTCCCGGTCGTCATTGCCAGGGAATTGCCAAGGTGACGTACCCGGGTACGGGTCGATGACCATGGCCATGGGAATCGAGGCGTACAGGTTTCCGCCAGGGGTACATAGCATGAACGGGTAGAACCGTTTGTCTCAGTTTGATAACGGTGAAGAGTTTCCTATGGTTGCCGACCGAGGTGCCGCCGGCCCGATGACCACTGCCCCCGGTGGCGCACCCCACAACTGACCGCGATCGGTCGGGGTGGGCAGTGGATCCCGCAGCAGATGCGGCTCGTGACCCCGGTGGAGCAATCACATGAAGAAGCTTTCCCGTACCCGCACCATCGTCGGCGGCCTGGCGTTCGCCGGCATCGCCGCGACCGGTGTCGGCCTCGCGGCAACCCCCGCGAACGCAGCGTCCGGTTCGACCTGGGACCAGCTCGCGCAGTGCGAGTCCGGCGGCAACTGGGCCATCAACACCGGCAACGGCTACTACGGCGGCCTGCAGTTCAACCTCGGCACCTGGCAGGCGAACGGTGGCGCTGGCAACCCCGCCTCCGCCAGCCGCGAGGCCCAGATCGCCGTCGCCGAGCGCGTCCTCGCCTCGCAGGGCTGGGGTGCCTGGCCCGCATGCTCCGCCCAGCTCGGACTGAGCGGCACCAGCGGTGCGGCTCCCGCAGCGGCCGCTCCGGCGCCCGCGCCGGCTCCTGCTCCGGCCGAGCAGGCCGCCCCGCAGCCGGCGGCTCCGGCTCCGGCCCCCGCCGAGCAGGCTGCGCCGCAGCAGGCCGCGCCGAGCACCACCGAGTCGACGCCGGCCCCGGCAGCGACCACGCCGAGCAAGCCGGCCCCGGTCAAGACGAGCGGCAAGACGTACACGATCGCCTCGGGTGACACGCTCGACACGATCGCGACGAAGCTCAAGATCGAGGGCGGCTGGAAGCAGCTCTGGGCCGCGAACACGTCGACCATCGACGACGCGAACCTGATCTACTCCGGCCAGGAGCTCCAGCTCCCCGCCTGATCTCTCCGCAGACCGAATACGACGGCGCCCCACGACCTCGAGTCGTGGGGCGTCGTCGTGCGCGAGGCGGGGGCTACTGCGGGTTGTCGGTGAGCCAGCCGGCGACGTCGTCGGAGCGGAGCGCCTGGGACAGCGAGGAGACCTCGAGCCCGTTCAGCCTGACGATCGACTGCCCGTCCGGCGAGGTGCCGGAGCCCGCGGTCGGCACCGTGAAGGTCACCAGGTCGTCTGCCCCGACACCTCGGAGCGACCAGCCCAGTCCGACCAGTCGTGAGAACGACAGGCCCGCGTCGACCGACAGGTGCTCGCTCGTCGCGGTGACGAAGTCCTGGATGCGCCCGGGGTTCGTGACGGTGTCGCGGGACAGCAGCCCGTCCACGACGCCGCGCATGAACGCCTGCTGGTTGCGGACGCGGGTGTGGTCGGCGTCGGCGAAGGCGTAGCGCTCCCGGACGAAGGCGAGCGCGGCGGCCCCGTCGAGCCGGTTCGCCCCGGTGGTGAAGTCGTGGCCCCGCGCCGAGAACGCCACGGGTGAGTCGACCGTGACACCGCCGAGGGCATCGGTCATGTCCTCGAACCCGGCGAAGTCGATCTCGGCAACGTGGTCGATCCGGACGTCCAGGAGCTGTTCGACGGTCTGGGTGGTGAGGGCGACCCCGCCCCAGGAGTACGCGGCGTTGATCTTCGCCCGCCCGTGTCCGGGGACCTCGACCCACGAGTCACGCATGATCGACATGAGGTACACGTGCTGTCGATCGGCGGGGACGTGCGCGAGCATCAGCGTGTCCGACCGCCCGCCGAGTTCGGGCTGTGCACCCTCGGGGCCGCCCTGTGCGCGGGCGTCGGACCCGATGAGCAGGATGTTCTCGCCGCCCGTGGCGCTGGGCCGCGCTCCGTCGGGGAACGGGTCGGCGATGGTGTCACGACCGGCGTCGAAGCTCCGCGCGAGCCCGCCGACGAAGACACTCGCGACGACGGCGACCACGACGGCGATGCCGACGAGTGAGCCGAGCGTCGCCACCAGGGCGACCAGGAAGGGCCGTCGCCGGCGCGTGCTGCGGATGGCGGTGCGGTGGGCGTGGTCAGCGGCCGCCCGGGCTGCGCGACGTTCGGACATGCGGGGGACTCCTGCGGGTTCGGGTCGGCGAGCAACCGACCCGAGGATCTTATCGCATGTGGTATTTCAAGTACAGCGTTTCAGTCCTGCTGTGGTTTCGCCAGGACCTCGCGAAGCGCGACCCGCAGGGCGGCGTCCTCGGGCAGGACCTCGCGCTCGATGTGCCGCGCGGTCTCCCAGGCCGACCGGCCGGCCGGCGTCACGCTGACCACGCGGCGGCGACGATCCGCGGCGTGCGGGGTGCGCTCGACCAGGCCGTCGCGCTCCATCCGCTCGAGGGTGCGGGACATCGTCTGCGGCTGGACCCGGGCCGTGCGGGCGATGGTGTCGGCGCCGGTCGGGCCGGTCCTGATGAGGATGTCGATCGCGACGACGGCGGCGTGCGAGAGCCCGATGGCCCGGAGTCGTTCGTCCCAGTCCCGCTCGACGGAGCGTGCGGCCGCGGACAGCAGTCGTCCGAGGGGCCACTGCTCGGTCGTGTCCTCCATGTCGTGATTCTACGGTGGGCGGTGCGCGCGATCGTCAAGTAATCAGCATGCTGACGATCGGTGTACGCTCGCCGACGTGTCCCGCTTCCTCCGCATCGTCCTCCCCGCGCTCGTCATCGTGGTCTGGCTCGGCATCGCCTCGGTCGGCGGTCCGTTCTTCGGCAAGATCTCCGAGGTCTCCACCAACGACCAGACCTCGTTCCTGCCCGCCTCCGCCGACGCCACGAAGGTGCAGGAGCGGTCCTCGGAGTTCCGCGACGAGTCCGGGGCACCCGCGATCATCGTCCTCGAGCGTGACGGGGGACTGACCTCGACCGACCTCGCCGCCGCGAAGGCGCTCACCGCGACGCTGTCCGACCGCGCGGACGTCGAGGCCGTCAGCCCGGTGATCCCGAGCAAGGACGGCGATGCGGTCGAGATCGTCGCGACGCTCACCCAGGACGCCGAGACCGGCGCCGCGGTCGAAGCCGTCCGGGCCGACGTGGACGATGCGCTGCCGTCCGGTCTGCGCGGGTACGTCACCGGTCCGGCCGGGTTCACCGCCGACCTGACCGAGGCCTTCGCCGGCATCGACGGGCTGCTGCTCGGGGTGGCGCTCGCCGCGGTCTTCGTGATCCTGATCATCGTCTACCGATCCCCCCTGCTCCCGGTCCTGGTGCTCGGGACCGCCACGTTCGCCCTCTGTGCCTCGATCCTCGTGGTCTGGTGGCTCGCCAAGGCCGACATCGTGACGGTCAACGGGCAGGTGCAGGGGATCCTGTCGATCCTGGTGATCGGTGCCGCGACCGACTACGCGCTCCTGTACACCGCGCGCTTCCGTGAGGCCCTGCGTGACCACCGCACCGGCTGGGACGCGACGAAGGCCGCGCTGCGCGGGAGCCTCGAGCCGATCCTGGCCTCGGGCGGCACGGTGATCGTCGGGGTGCTCTGCCTGCTGCTGTCCGACCTCAACTCGAACAAGGCGCTCGGCCCCGTCGCCGCCATCGGCATCGCGTTCAGCCTGCTCGCCGCCCTGACGCTCCTGCCCGCGCTGCTGCTCGCGTTCCGCCGTGCGGCGTTCTGGCCCCTCCGTCCCGTGCACGGCAGCGCCCACCCCGTGCTCACCGGCCCCGACGCCCGAGGTGTCTGGGCACGCGTCGGCCGGCTCGTCGCCCGTCGTTCGCGGGTGGTGTGGATCGTCTGCACGGTCGGACTGCTCGCGATGGGCGCCGGCCTGTTCGGGCTCAAGGCCGACGGTGTGCCGCAGAGCGACCTGATCATCGGGTCGTCCCAGGCACGCGACGGGCAGGACGTGCTGGCCGACCACTTCCCCGGCGGCTCCGGCAGCCCCGCGCAGGTGATCGGCGCCGAGCGGGACCTCGACCAGCTCGTCGACGCGATCACGGCGGTCGACGGGGTCGACGGTGTCGTGGCCGCGGCGAAGGACAGCCCCGCCGGCACCGTCCCGGTGACCGGGGACACCGCAGGCAGCGCCGCGCCGACCGTCTCCCGCGGCGACGTCCTGCTCGAGGCGACCCTGTCGGACGCCGCAGACTCCGACGCCGCCGAGCAGACCGTCCGCGACCTCCGCACCGCCGTCGAACGGGTCGACCCGGGCGCGATCGTCGGTGGCGTCACCGCGACGGCGGTCGACACGAACGACACCGGCATCCGCGACCGCACGCTCATCATCCCCGTGGTGCTCGTCGTGATCCTCCTGATCCTGATGCTCCTGCTCCGCAGTGTCGTCGCACCGCTCGTCCTGATCGGCAGCGTGATCGTCTCGTTCGCGGCGGCCCTCGGTGTCGGTGCTCTCGTCTTCGACCACGTGTTCCACTTCCCGGGCGCCGACCCGAGCGTGCCGCTGTACTCGTTCGTGTTCCTGGTGGCCCTGGGCGTCGACTACAACATCTTCCTCATGACCCGGGTGCGCGAAGAAGCACTGCGCCACGGTCCGCGCGAGGGCGTCCTGCGCGGCCTGGGGGTGACCGGCGGGGTGATCACGTCCGCCGGCGTCGTGCTGGCCGCCACGTTCGCGGCCCTCGGCGTCATCCCGATCCTGTTCCTCGCGCAGATCGCGTTCGTCGTCGCGTTCGGCGTGCTGCTCGACACGATCGTGGTCCGGTCGCTGCTCGTGCCGGCACTGGCGTACGACCTCGGGCACCGGGCCTGGTGGCCCTCGCGCCTCTCGCGCACGCGCCCTGACATGTGACACGCTAGGCCCATGCCAGTTCCCTCGACGCAGCCCGCCGCAGAGCGCAAGCTCCTCCGTGACACGGTGCAGGACAAGATCCGCGACGCCATCATGGACGGCACGCTCGAACCCGGGGAACGGCTCAACGACGACGACCTCATCGCGTGGCTCGGGGTGTCCCGCACACCGATCCGCGAAGCCCTCGCCGAACTCGCCCGTGCCGGCCTCATCGAGATGGCGCCGAACCGCTACACCCGGGTCGCGGCGCCGACGAAGGAAGAACTCCTCGACGCGTACCGCACCCTCGGCGTGATCTACGGCGGCGTCGTGCGGCTCGCGGTGCCCCGGTTCACGGACGCGCAGCGCAAGAAGATCGTGAAGATGCTCGACGACGTGCACGCGCGGGTGAGCGCCGACGAGCAGGACAAGGTCGCGCGCGACGGTGCCGGCATCTACGCGATGTGGGCCGACGCGTGCGGCAACCCGTCGCTCGTGCAGCTCTGCGCGTCGACCACGGACGGGCTCTCCTTCAAGCTCCGCGTGCCGGAGCTCGCCGAGCTCCTGCCGGCCGACGTGATCCTGCCCGAGCTGACGAAGCTCAAGGACGCCGTCGTCGCGAAGGACCCGATCGCCGCCGAGCTCGCCATGGAGGCGATCCACCTGCTCCCGTCGCGCGACTAGCGTCACGAGCGCGACCGGTGACGGACAGGAGGCCCGTGGCAGCACCGCGGACACCGTTCCGTCACTCAGGTGGTGACGGCCACTACGGGGTGACCTTCCAGGCGCATCCCATGTCGTCCGTCCACTCGCCGGTTATGGTTTCCCGGTGAGCAACGAACCCGAGCAGACGACCGAGCCCGCACGCCGCGGTGCCGCGACGCCGCGCCACGGGCGCCAGAAGCGTCGGGCGGGCGTGGTGTTCCCGGCCGTCGCGGGGGTGCTCACGATGGCCCTCCTGCTGGGCGTCGGGTACGCGGGCTACGCGTACAACCAGCTGTCCGACGGCGTCACGATCGTCAACGCGATCACCGGCAAGAAGGACACCAAGGACGACGTCGACGGCAAGGCGCAGAACATCCTGCTCGTCGGCGACGACCACCGTCCGGACAACGCCACCCCGGAGCAGCTCGCCGAACTCAGCACCCAGGACGACGGCGGTGCGACGAACACCGACACGATGATCGTGCTGCACATCAGCGCCGACGGCAGCCAGGCGACGATGATCTCGTTCCCCCGTGACTCGTACGTCGACATCCCCGACGTCGGCAAGGGCAAGCTCAACAGCGCCTTCTACTACGGCACGCTCAACGGCGGTGGGGACACCGGCGGTGCGAAGATGCTCATCAAGACCATCGAGAACCTGAGCGGCCTGCAGATCGACCACTACGTCCGCGTCTCGCTGCTCGGCTTCTACCAGGTGGTCAAGGAGCTCGGACCGGTCGAGGTCTGCCTGAACCAGGCGACGAACGACCCCTACTCCGGCGTCAACCTGCCCGCGGGCAAGTCCTCGCTGAACGCGAAGGAGGCGCTGTCCTTCGTGCGCCAGCGCCACGGCCTGCCGAACGGCGACCTGGACCGCAACGTGCGCCAGCAGTACTTCCTGTCGCAGGAGGCACGGAAGGTCACGTCGGCCGGCACGCTGCTCAACCCCGTGAAGATGGGCAACATCCTCAAGGCCGTCGGTGGATCGATCCAGACCGACACCGACCTGATCGACCTCGCCTCGCAGATGCGCAACCTGCGGCCCGGCAACATCCAGTCGGCCACGATCCCGACCCTCGGCACCCCGACCATCTACGTGAACGGCTCGCCGCTGTCCATCGTCGAGGTCGACACCGTCGGACTGCCCGCGTTCGTGCAGGGCCTGGTGGGGCAGCCCGAGGCGTACACGAAGGCCCGCCGCGCGCAGCCCGCGAACACCTCGGTCACCGTGCTGAACGGCAGCGGGGTCGAGGGTGCTGCGACCGCGGCCGGCCAGGTCCTGACCGCCCGCGGTTTCCAAGTCCCGCCGGCCGGCTCGTCCGCGACGACGAAGACGACGCAGGTGCAGTACCCCGCCGGCCAGGAGGCGCAGGCGAAGGCCGTCGTGTCCGCGGTCCCCGGCGCCGTCGCCGTCCGCACCGCCAGCGTGACCGGTGTCACCCTGGTGCTCGGCACCGACGGCAAGACCGCGAAGCCGGTCGCGACCGAGCCGAGCGCCGGGGCCTCGACGCCGGCGACCGGCGGCTCGGGCTCGAAGCCGACGAAGAAGCCCGCGAAGGAACCGACGCCCAAGTCGACCGACGTGCACAACTACGGCACCGAGGGCACCTGCATCAACTGATGGGAACCCGCCGGGGGACCGGTCGGTAGGTTCGTGGAGTGACCAGCGCCGCACGCCCGATCGTCCTGATGACCTACAACATCAAGAACCCGGACCCCGCGCACGACTGGCCGGCCCGACTGCCGGTCGTGCTCGACGTCATCCGTCGACACGACCCCGACGTGCTGTGCGTGCAAGAGGCCTTCGCCCACCAGATGGACGACCTGCGTGCCGGTCTGCCGGACCACGCCGACGTCGGGCAGGGGCGCGAGGGCGGCGACGCCGGCGAGCACGCGGCCGTCTTCTACCGCCGCGACCGCTTCCGCCCGTCCGACGAGGGGTCGTTCTGGCTGTCGGACACCCCGGACGAGCCCGTCTCGAACACCTGGGGCAGTCTGTACCCGCGGATCGCGAACCACGCCCGGTTCCTCGACGCCGAGGGCCCCGCGTTCACCCTGCTCACCACACACCTGGACCACGAGCCCGGACCGCACGGTGACGAGGTCCGGGGCCGGAGCGCCGCGCTCATCGCCGAACGGTTGGCCGGCACCACCGGGCCGGTCGTGTTCGCCGGGGACTGCAACGAACCCGCGGGCACCGGCACGGCATCGCGGGTGTTCGCCGAAGCCGGGTTCGAAGACGCCTGGCTGGCTGCGGGTGACCCGTCCGACCGCACCGCCACGTTCAACGACTGGCAGCCGCCGGTCGACTCGGCCGAGCGGATCGACTGGGTGCTCACCCGGGGCATCAACGCCGTGGACCGCGTGGTGATCGACCACGACGGCCCCGAGACCTGGTTCGCCAGCGACCACTTCCCGGTGATCACGACCCTGCGGGTCTGAACCGGTTCAGCAGCTGCGCGCTCTGCTCGCTGTCAGCAGCTGCGCTGCGCGTGGACGGGCATCGGTGAGCCGAGCACCGTGACGGTCGTCTCGTTCGTCAGCGCGGAGACCCCGTTGGTCCCGGCATCGTCGGTGCGCTTGCCCGACTCGTGGTCGTCACCGTCGTCGTGGTGCCGGTCCGCCCACCCTTCGCGGAGCAGGAGCTGCCAGGCACGCGAGTCGTCCGATCCGAAGGAGACGCGCTCGGAGCGGGGCGCGTCGGCGATCTCGTCCCCGATGTCGTCGCCCACCCGGACGCCGCCCGGGCCGGTCAGTTCGATCTGCCTGCCGAAGGTGCTGCGGACCGCGTCGCGCAACACCCGGATCTCGACGGCGTTGCCGGCCGCGGCGTCGGTCGTCAGGGCTGCCACGCGGACGGCGCCGCCCCAGGTGTACGTGGTGCCCGCGGGGAAGCACGCCCCGCCGTCGCCCTCGGCCGTCTGCGTCCGCGACGGGGTGCCGAGCAGCCGGTTCAGCACGCTCACGGTCAGGCCGGAGTCGCGCATCGAGGACTCGACGACGGTGTCGTCGCCGTCTCGGAGCACCAGGGCCTCGGCGTCGAGCTCGATCGAGTCCACACGGCGGAGGTCCGCGTTCGTCACGTGGACCGGAGCGGCGTCGTGCGAGGTCTCGGCAGCGACGGCCACGTCGACGCCGAGCCCGGTGGTGCCGTCGAACGCGAGCGCACCGGCCGAGAAGGCGAGCACGGCGGCGCCGAGCGCCAGCAGGGTCCGAGGAGTCACCGTTCGACGGTACGACCTCGGTCGGGGCAGAACGACAGGTGTTACCGAATCGGGGCCGGCCCGTCACCGGACCGTGACAAACGAGGATCACGCACCTGCGGCCCCGGACCGGAGCGGACGGCGGGCGCAGGCCGCTCCGCGCACCGGGGGACAGCCTCCTGGACGGCCCGCAGCGACCCCCTGCGTACCGTCGGCGGCATGACGGACCAGCAGAACGACCAGACCGGGCCTGACCAGTACGTGATGCAGGACCCCACGAAGATGTACGCCGACAAGAAGCCCGACGAGCAGTACCTCGAGGGTGCCGGCACCGACGCGGAGATGGCGCAGAACGTCCCCGCCGACCACGGTGAGGACACCTACCGGGGCTCGGGTCGTCTGACCGGCCGCAAGGCGCTCGTCACCGGTGGCGACTCCGGCATCGGTGCCGCCGTCGCCATCGCCTACGCCCGTGAGGGTGCGGACGTCGCGATCTCGTACCTGCCCGAGGAGCAGGAGGACGCCGACCGCATCGTCAGCCTGATCGAGGCAGCCGGTCGCAAGGCCGTCGCGCTGCCGGGCGACATCACCTCGCTCCAGGTCTGCGAGCAGCTCGTGGCCGACGCCGTCGAGCAGCTCGGCGGCCTCGACATCCTGGTGAACAACGCCGGCAAGCAGCAGAACGTCGACGACATCACCAAGATCTCCGACGAGGAGTTCGACGAGACCTTCAAGACGAACGCCTACGCGACGTTCCGGATCACGAAGGCAGCCGTGCCGCACCTGCAGCCCGGCTCCACGATCATCAACACGACGTCGATCCAGGCGTACGCTCCGTCGCCGCACCTGGTGCACTACGCGGCCACGAAGGCGACCGTGAACAACATGGCCAAGGGCCTGGCCGCGCAGCTCGCGCCGAAGGGGATCCGCGTGAACGCGGTCGCTCCCGGCCCGATCTGGACGCCGCTGCAGCCGGCCGGCGGCCAGCCGCCCGAGGCGCTGCCGAGCGCGGGCGAGCAGACCTACCTGGGTCGCTGGGGCCAGCCGGCAGAGCTCGCGCCGGCGTACGTGTTCCTGGCGAGCGGTGAGTCGTCGTACGTCGTGGGCGAGACGCTGCACGTCGACGGCGGGATGCCGACGCCGTAGGGCACCTGTTCTGACAGGACCCTGACGGGAGGCGCGGTGCCGGTGGGCACCGCGCCTCCCGTCGTCCGTGTGGTCGGGTCGACGGCGTCTGGTCGCGTCAGCAGGTGACGGAGCGTGCCATCCGCTCGAGGAGCTCGCGCGCGGACATCGCGGCGGCCAGCTCGACCTCGACGGGGTTGATGCCGATCGCCTGCTCGAAGGCGCGGCGCCGGGCCTGGTCGGCGATCGGTACCTCGGGGCGCTGGGGGAGCACCGCGATGGCCCGAGCCGCCGCCTCGAAGGCGCCGACGGGCCGGCCGAGCTGCTCCCACATGGCCCGGACGTCGTGCGCCACCTGGTCGGGATCGCCGCCGAACTCGAACCCGGCGGAGGCCATGGTGGCGAGTCCCTGGGCTGTGGGGTCGTTCGGGGTCATGCCCGCATGGTCGCACGGACGGCCGCGAACCGGCTCGACGTCCGGGTCTGTCCCCCCTTGTGCCGCCACCCGTACCGGGGATGCTGGTGCCCCGGCGTTGTGCGTTCGGCGGCGCCGAGCAGCTCATCGCGCTGTACGAGGGGCTGCAGCTGCAGGCCCTGCTGCGTGCCGAGCTCGACCTCGTGGCGGCGTTCGACCGTGCCGTCGCCCGGCTCGAGCGCGGCTGGATGGAGCGGTACGAGCCGCAGGCCGCCCGCCGTCTGGCGATGTGGGACGACGACGACTCGGGCAGCTGGGAACTCTGACCGGCGGTTCGTCCACGGAGCGCGTTCCTTGCGTCGTCGTGCAGCGCACCGCGGGTACCCCGGGTGTCGTAACCCGACGGAAGGAACCGACATGGCAGCACCGAACCCCATCCAGGTCCAGAAGTACCTGAGCGGCATCGACTACCCGGCCTCGAAGGACGACGTGGTCTCCACCGCCGAGCAGGAGGGCGCTCCGGACGACGTCCTCGAGGCGCTCCGCGCGATCCCGGACGGCGAGTACGACGCCCCGACCGCGGTGTCGAGCGCGGTCTCGGACGCCGGCTGACGTCGACCGAGCCCGTTCAGTGAGCAGAAGACGTCGGGTGCGATGACCGCACCCGACGTCTTCTGCTCACCGAGCGCACCCCGCCGCGCTCACGAAGCGCCGCCGGCACCACCGCTCCGCGACCCGCGCGGCACCGACCCGTCGCCGGGGTCGTACCCGGTGTCCCGGATGACCCGCAGTGCCCTGGTGTCGTTGTGGACGGAGTGCACGACGACCCGACGGGTGCGTCGGAGTGCTCGCCGGGCACCCGGTGTCGCGAAGAGCCCACCGAGCACCAGGCCCGCGCCGATCCCCAGCGCCACGGACACCGCCGCCACGAAGTCGAGGGCCGCGCTCGACGAACCGGACATGAAGTTCAGCAGGGCGTCGGACACGGCGACACCGGGCAGGAGCGCTCCGCAGAACGCCGGCACCGCGATCGCCGCCACGGCCGTCCGCATCCGGACCGCCGCGTAGGTCGACAGCACGCCGAGCAGGACCGCCGCCAGGAACGTCGCACCGAGCAGCGGCAGGCCGAGCTGCCGCAGCCCCCACAGCGACGCACCCGCGGCGACCGAGAACACCACGGTGACGGGGATCACCCGCGCGCTGGCCTGCTGCACGAAGCAGTTCGCCCCGGCCGACACCACGGTGAGCGAGAGCGAGGCCCACAACGGCAGCGTCTGCGTGACGATGCCGGACGGGCCGACCTCGAGGTGCAGCCACTTCGTCATCGCGATCCCGGCGGGCACCCCCACCACGATCGCCGCGATGACCAGCCCGATGTAGAACGCGCGGGCGACCGCCATCGCCCGGAACCCGGAGATCGCGTCCTGGGCCCAGGTCACGAGCGCGACGTGCGGCAGGAGCAGGACCACCAGCGCCGCCACCATGGTCGCGGCGCCGGCCGGGTGCAGCACACCCGCGCCGATCGCGAGGGTGCCGATCACGGACGCCACCGCCCCCTGCGCCCCGGACACGAAGAACTGCGGGTAGCCGCGGCCGGTCAGCCAGCGCCCCGACAGGATGATCCCGAACATCAGCACGAACGCTCCGATGCCCGCTCGCCACCCGCCGCCGGCCTGCATCGCGATCGAGGTGCCCAGGATCGACAGCCCCACGTCGGCGAGCCACGTGGGCCAGCGTGGCGGCATCCGCAGCACCGCGACGAGGGCGCTCACCGCCGAGGTCATGTCGCGCTCGTCGTGGATCAGGTCGTCGACGATCTGGTTCGCCCGCGCCAACCGGTCGAGGTCGGAGCCGTCGGAGCTGACCGTCCGGACCTTGACGAGCGGCGGGACGTCGGCCGGGGCGTACTGGATGGTCACCGAGCTGCCGGAGAAGTCCAGGTCGAGCGGGGCGAGGTTCCACTTCGTCGAGACCGCGACGACGGCCGTCTCGACGCTGCGGGTGTCGGCACCGGAGGCGAGCATGACCTCGGCCAGGTCGAGGCAGAAGTCGACGATCTGCGTCGCCGTGTACTGGTCGCGCCCCTTGGCGTCGGGCTCGACGTGCTCGTAGATCGTGCCGCGCAGCCGGGCCCGTGCGTCGCGCAGGTCGTGCTGCGCGAGACTGCGCCGGCGTGGCCGGGGCGGGCGGCCCGGCTTGTGCGGGCCCGGGGGGTGCTGCTCGGCCATCCCGCCATGGTGCCAGTCGACGGCAGCTGAGTCCGGACGTCCGCTGGACGCGTCCGGATCAGCTCCGGCGGCGCGCGCTGAGTCTGCCGAGGGCGAACGCCGCGACGACCGCGCCCACCAGCACGAGGACCGGTCCGACCGTCAGCTGCCACGGGCGCACGCTCGGGACGAACGTGACGTGGGCCAGGGGCGCGTACGCGAACCATTCCGCCGAGGCCGACGGCGCCGTCAACACGAACACGACCCCGACCACGACGGCCAGCAGGCCGAGCCAGAGGGCGACGAGGGTCGGGGTGGCGAGGAATCGGGGCACGGCACCCAGCGTAGGTGGGCGACGGACGGGAGGCCCGGTGCCAGCTGGCACCGGGCCTCCCGTCCGTCACGTGGTGACGGTTCCTGCTTCGCGCGCCTACTGCTCGAAGGTCGCGTGCAGCGTGATCTCGACGCCGGTCAGTGCCTTGCTGACGGGGCAGGTCGCCTTGGCGTCCTCGGCGGCCTTGAGGAAGGCGGCCTCGTCGATGCCGGAGACCTCGCCGCTGACGGTCAGGACGATGCCGGTGAGGCGGAAGCCGCCGTCCGGGTCCGGGCCGAGCGAGACGTCGGCCTTGACGTCGAGGGCCTCGACCGTGCCGCCGGCCTCGCCGAGGACGGCGGAGAACTGCATGGCGTAGCAGGCCGAGTGGGCGGCGGCGATGAGCTCCTCGGGGCTCGTGGTGCCGCCGGCGTCCTCGGCGGTGCGCTTCGGGAACGAGACGTCGTACGTGCCGACCTTCGAGCTCGAGAGTTCGACCTGGCCGGAACCGTCCTCGAGGCCGCCGTTCCAGGCGGTGCGTGCGGTGCGAGTGGGCATGCCCGCTCCTTTCGTGTGGGGGAGTGGTCCCGAGTGGGACCACCGCTCCCGAGTCAATCCGAGAACGCTCGTTCTCGCAACCGGCTCACGGTGAAGACGCAGGTCTGCCCTACGATCGGGCGCATGGGGGACAGTGAGGCCGTGAACTTCCGCAGGTCCGTGCTCGAACAGGGTCCGGCCGACGTGACGAACCCGGTGGTCGCCTGGCTGCGGTTCTGGACGCAGGGATGGCGGTTCCACGGACGGGCGAGCCGTTCGGAGTTCTGGTGGGTGATCGCGCTCGAGCTCGCACTGGCCGGGGTCGCGCTCTGGGTCGTCGGCGTGCACGGGACCGGAGGGCGGTGGGAGCTGTACGTCGACCCGTTCGGAGCCGTCCCCTCACCGCAGGTCTCGTTCGACCTGGTCGACCGCGGGCGGGACGGGTCGTTCGGTTGGGGGGCCGGCAACCGGGAGGTCTGGCCGGACGGGTGGGACCTGGCGCTGCTCGTCCCGACGATCCTGACCATCGTGCCCCGGTGGTCGCTGCTCGTGCGGCGGCTGCACGACCGGGACCACACCGGGCTGTGGATCCTGCTCCTCGTGTTCACCGGACCGATCGGGTGGCTCGTGGTGATGGGTATGGCCGCGAGCCGGTCCCGTCCAGGTGGGGCGCGGTTCGACCGCGGTCTGCTCGGCGGCGGACGCGACCTCGAGGCAACTGGACGACACATGTCGTCCACGACGACAGGTGTAGCGTGAAGGGCGATCAAAGGAGACACCCATGCGCGCCGTCGTGTTCGAGCAGTACCAGACCTTCCCGTCCCTGACCGAGGTCCCGAAGCCCGTACCCGGACCCGGTGAGGTCCTGCTCAAGGTCGCCGGCGCCGGTGCCTGCCACTCCGACGTCGCCGTGTACCGCGAGTTCCAGCAGGGGCAGCCGGGAGCCCAGGCCCCCGCCTTCGTGCTCGGCCACGAGAACTCCGGCTGGGTCGAGGCCGTCGGCGACGGGGTGACGGGCTTCGCCGAGGGTGACGCCTACCTGGTCTACGGACCGGTCGGCTGCGGGCACTGCTCGTACTGCTCGAAGGGCCAGGACACCTACTGCGAGAACGCCGCCACGAACCCCTACATGGGCATCGGCCTCGGGCGCGACGGGGGCATGGCGGAGTACGTGAGCGTCCCCGCGCGGAACCTCGTGCCGCTCGGCGACGCCGACCCGGTCGCCGCCGCACCGCTGAGCGACGCCGCCCTCACGCCGTACCACGCGATCAAGAACTCCCTGCCGAACCTGGCCGGCGGCGGTCGCTTCGCACTCGTCGTCGGGCTCGGTGGCCTCGGGCAGATCGCCGTGCAGATCCTGACGGCGCTCACCGGCGCCACGGTCATCGCGACCGACATGAAGCAGGACGCGATGGACCGCGCGGCCGCCCGCGGCGCGATCACCGTCCCCGGCGGCCCGGACCAGGCGGAGCGCATCCGCGAGATCACCGGCGGACGTGGCGTCGATGCGGCCTTCGACTTCGTCGGAGCCACTCCCACGATCGGGGTCGCGCAGGCCTCGATGGCGGTCGGCGGCCGGTTCACCGTCGTCGGGATCGCCGGCGGCACCACCGAGTGGAACTTCTTCGCGACGCCGTACGAGTCGACGATCACGAACACCTACTGGGGCACCATCGAGGACCTGCACGAGGTCGTCGCGATGTACCGCGCCGGGCAGATCGTGCCCGACGTCGAGCGGTACGCGCTGCCCGACGCGCTCGAGGCGTACCGGAAGCTCGAGGCCGGCGAGCTCTCGGGCCGCGCGGTCGTCGTCCCGACGCTCTGAGCCGGGCTCGGGCGTCCCAGGTGGAATCGGGCGTCCCTGGTCAGAAGTTTCGACCAGGGACGCCCGATCCCTCTTTCCAGCGCGGGTGCTCTGGGAAGGAACGAGCGCCGGTCAGCGTCCCGCGGCGTACCCCTGGTTGCCGCGGGGGTTCGCGGCGGCGCCGAGGACACCGGTGTCCGGGTCGCGCGTGACGCACGTCAACCGGCCGAGGCTCCAGTCGCCACCACGCGTGACGACGTGTCCGCGGGCCTCGAGCGCGGCGATCACCTCGTCGCCCAGGCGGTCCTCGACCACCAGGCCCGCGGGCTCCCAGGTGCGCGGCCAGAACGACCCCGGGAACGACGTGGTGTGCAGGGCCGGGGCGTCGATGGCCTGCTGCGGGGAGTACCCGCCGACGATCCAGCGCAGCAGGAACAGCAGCTGCCACTGGTCCTGCTGGTCACCGCCGGGGGAGCCGAGCGCCGCAACCGGCTGCCCGTCGCGGAGCACCAGGGTCGGCGTCAGCGTGGTGCGGGGGCGCTCGCCGGGGCGCAGGGTCGAGGCCGTGTCCGGTTCGAGCCACGTCATCTGCAGGCGGGTGCCGAGGCAGAACCCGAGCTCCGGGATCGTCGGTGAGGACTGCAGCCAGCCGCCGGACGGGGTCGCGCTGACGATGTTGCCCCAGCGGTCCACGACGTCGATGTGGCACGTGTCGCCGCGGGTCTCGCCGTCGGGGGTCACGAACGGCTCACCGCGGTCCTCGACCGGAGCAGCCGGGGGGACGTCGCCGTCACGGTCGCGGGCGACCTGCACGGTCGGTTCGCCCACGCCCGCCGCCGCGGCGGAGCCGGAGGACGTGCGGATCGGCGGCATGGCGTGTCCGACCCCGGCGATCGTGCCGGGCCGGAGTTCGGCCGACGCACGCTCGCCGATGAGGGCGCGGCGTTCGTCGGCGTAGGCGTCGGAGAGCAGGACGTCGAGCGGGACCTCGCCGTCGCCGTAGAAGGCCTCGCGGTCGGCGAGCGCGAGCTTCTGCGCCTCGACGATCGTGTGCGCACCGAGCTCGGTGGAAGGGTCGAGCAGGGCGTCGTCGAGCGGTTCGAGCAGCCGCAGGGTCTGGAGGAGTGCCGGGCCCTGGCCCCACGCGCCGGTCTTGGCGATCGTGCAGTCCCGGAACGCCACCGTCGTCGCGGGTTCGTACGAGGCCCGGAACGCGGCCAGGTCGGACGCGCGGATGACGCCGGCGTGGTCGGTGCCCGACGCGTGCCGGTGCGGTTCGCGGACGAACCGGTCGATCGCCTCGGCGACGAACCCCTCCGCCCACTCGGACCGGGCCGCATCGATGCGGCCGGTCCGGCTGCCGGCGCCGGAACCGGCGTCGACCAGTCGGTCGAGCACGGTGGCGAGCGCCTCGTTGCGCACCAGGTCCCCGGGGACCGGCACCGCGCCTCCCGGCAGCCACTGCGTGGCGGAGGTGGGCCAGTGCTCCTCGAACAGGTCCCGCACGGTCGTGATCGTCCGGACCACCGCCGGTGTGACCGGGTGGCCGTCGCGGGCGTACCCGACGGCCGGTGCGAGGACGTCGGCCAGCTCCCAGGTGCCGTGGTCACGGAGCAGCAGGAGCCAGGCGTCGACCGCGCCGGGGACGGCCGCGGCCAGCGCGCCGGAGCCGGGGACCAGGTCGAGCCCCTCGGCGCGGTAGTGCTCCGGTGTCGCACCCTCGGGAGCCGGACCCTGCCCGACCAGCACCGTCGGCTCGGGGTTCGTGGCCGTCGCGAAGACCGCCGTCAGGTCACCGCCCGGGCCGTTGAGATGCGGCTCCACGACGTGCAGGACGAAGGCCCCGGCGACGGCCGCGTCGAACGCGTTGCCACCACGTTCGAGCACGGACTGGGCGGTCGCCGTCGCGATCCAGTGCGTCGAGGCCGCCATCCCGAACGTGCCCCGCAGGTCAGGTCGAGTGGTCTGCGCAGGGGGCTGGACGAAGGCAGGATTCGGCGTCGGCATGCCCCCATCCTGTCCCGCGGTGACCGGTCCGGTGCTGGAGACCCCCCCGTCCGCGGGGTTGTGCACCCCGTGCAGAAAAGCGAACATCGTTCGGCGACTCGTGCAGGGCGAGCGCCGAACGGCCGCGCGCTCGTGTGGTCGGCCCGAGGCAGGGGATCCATGACCACCACTCCGTCGACCGTCGCTCGTGCGCGCCGACTCCCACGCATCGCCGGCGCCGTGATGGCACTGGCCCTGGCGGCCGGGGCAGTCGTCGCGACGGCCGAGCCGGCAGCGGCCTCTGCCGTCTGGGTCGGCTCGGTCCCCGCCGGCACGAAGATCCTGCCCGGCGACCAGGTCACGTCGCCGAACGGCCAGTTCAAGCTCATCATGCAGGGCGACGGCAACCTGGTCGAGTACGGCATCGGCAACCGCGTGCTGTGGGCGTCGAACACCGCCGGCAACTCCGGGGCGATCGCCGTCGTGCGCAAGGACCGCGCCCTCGACATCACCCGGAACGGCAAGCGCCTGGTGCGCTGGACATCGGCGGGCACCGCGAGCTCCACGGCCTTCAAGGTCCGTGCCGACGGCACGATGGCCCTGCTCGCCGGCAAGGCCGTCGTCGTGGGCTGGACCGGGTTCCAGGACCGCGTCGCGTCGGGCAACAGGATCCTCGGCGGGACGGTCCTGCGCTCCGACACCTCGAACACGCGGATCCTCAACATGCGCACCGACGGCAACCTGGTGCAGAAGGTCAGCGGACGGGTCGTCTGGCAGTCGCGGACCGGCGGCCACCCGGGCGCCTGGGCCGAGCTGCAGACCAAGGGCAACTTCGTCATCTGGACCCGAGACGCGTCGCGCAAGAAGGTCGCGATCTGGAGCTCCCGCACCAGCACCGCCGGATCGGGCAACCTGCTCGTGCAGGTCGACGGCAACGTGGTGCTCTACGGGGCGAAGGACACCCGTGTCTGGTCGAGCCGACCGGTCACCGGCCTGGCCTGGCCCGTCAACGGCACGAAGATCACCGGGCGGTACGGCGACGACCGCGGCGCCGGGCACGTCCCGCGCTACCACCAGGGCACCGACGCCCCCGTGCCGGTCGGGACTCCCGTGTACGGCTCGGGGACGGGCACCGTGACGCGGACGGTCGCGAACGACGGGGCCTACGGCAACTACATCGTCGTGACGTACGGCATGACGACGGTCCTGACGGCGCACCTCAGCAAGATCGAGGTGAAGCAGGGGCAGATCGTGAAGCTCGGCACCGAGATCGCGAAGTCCGGCAACACCGGGCAGTCGACGGGGCCGCACGTGCACGTCGAGACGCGGCGGAACGGCGTGCTCGTCGACCCGCTGAAGAACATGCACTTCCGCTGACGCGGGGCGGGCGGGGAGTCGTTCGTCGTTCGCACGTCGCGTGTGTCGCACGCGTCCTCGCCCCGCGCATCGAGTGAGCAGAAAAGGTCGGGTGGCTCGAGGGCACTCGACCTTTTCTGCTCACTCGATGAAGGGCCTCGCACGGTGCGAGGAGCCCGCTGTCCCGGATCGGCTTCGTCGCCGAGGTCGATCAGGATGACGTCACCGTGGTCATCCGCGCCGAGCTCGAGCCTGACCTGGCGCGCTCGCTCGAGGAAGCCACGGCGCTGCGGGCCGAGGCCGAGGCGAAGGAGGCTCGAGCGCTCTCGCTGCGGCGAGCGATCGCGGTCTCGCTGAAGGACGACGGCCTCACCCTGCGGGACATCGCGGTCGTCCTCGGCGTCTCCTACCAGCGCGTGCACCAGCCCCCGCGAACGGGGGAGGGACATTCAGTCGATTGGTGACGGGTCGTCAACTAGCGTTGCAACGACTACACGGGAGGAACAATGGAGTTCGAAGAGCGTCTCGCTGCGCTGGCGACGAAGGTGCAGAACCAGCGCGAGGCCATACAGACCGAAGAAGCGACGAAGAACGCGTTCGTCATGCCGTTCATCTCGACGATCCTCGGTTACGACGTGTTCAACCCGCTGGAGGTCGTGCCCGAGTTCACAGCGGACGTGGGTGTGAAGCGCGGCGAGAAGGTCGACTACGCGATCATGCGCGACGGCGAGGTGCAGATCCTCATCGAGTGCAAGAAGTCCACCGAGCCCCTGAAGATCGAGCACGCCTCGCAGCTGTTCCGGTACTTCTCCGTCACGAACGCCCGCATCGCGGTGCTCACGAACGGCGAGGTCTACAACTTCTACACGGACCTCGATGCGCCGAACAAGATGGACGACCGCCCCTTCCTCGTCCTCGATCTCGCCGACATCGACGAGACGCTGCTCCCGGAGCTCAGCAAGCTGACCAAGGACGTCTTCGACCTGGACTCGGTCATCAGTGCCGCCGAGGAGCTGAAGTACGTCGGTTCCATCAAGCGAGCCATCGCTGCGCAGTTCCGTGAGCCGGAAGAGGACTTCGTGCGCCTCTTCACGACTCGCGTCTACGACGGTCGCTTCACCCAGGAGGCCCGTACCCAGTTCACGACGCTGGTCGCGAAAGCGTCGAAGCAGTTCCTGAACGAGCAGGTAAACGACCGTCTCAAGACGGCGCTCGGCGCTTCGTACAGCGCCCCGGTCGGAGCCGAGGCCCCGTCCGAAGCGATGACGAGCGCGGCGGTGGCCGAGGATGACCTCGACCGCGACACCGAGATCGAGACCACGCTCGAGGAACTCGAGGGCTACCAGATCGTCAAGGCGATCGCCTGCAGTGAGGTCAAGCCGGACCGCATCGCCCACCGCGACCAGAAGTCGTATTTCGCCGTCCTGCTCGACGACAACAACCGCAAGCCCATCGCGCGCCTGTGGTTCAACGGCAAGAAGCAGAAGTACCTCGGGCTGTTCGACGAGAACAAGGTCGAGACGAAGCACCCGATCGAGAACCTCGACGACATCTACCTGCACGCTGCAGCGATCCGGGAAGCTACTCAGCGATTCGCGAGCTGACGTTCGCTTCGTGAGCAGAAATGGTCGGGTCGCCTTCGGACACCCGACCATTTCTGCACTCCAAGTGCGGGCCGCCTCGCACGGTGCGAGAGCACGCCTGCGGCGCGGATAGCCTGGGCGGGATGAGGAAGCGTGGCGGGACCGGGATCGTGTTGGTGGCGATCGGGGTCCTGGCGGGGGTGCTGTCCGGACTGTTCGGCGTCGGCGGTGGGGTCATCGTGGTGCCCGCGCTGATGGCCTTCGTGCAGATGGACCAACGTCGGGCCTCGGCGACCTCGCTCGTGGCGATCGCCCCCGCGGCCGTCGTCGGGGCGATCACGTACGCCGTGCAGGGCGAGGTGCACTGGCTCGCGGCCCTGACCCTGGCGATCGGCAGCGTCATCGGCGCCCCGATCGGCGCACGGCTGCTCCGTGCCCTGCCGCTCCGCGTGCTGCCGTGGATCTTCGTCGGGTTCATCGCCGTCGTGCTCGTGTCGCTGTTCACCACGGTGCCGACCCGCGGCGGCGAGGTGCGCTTCGGGGTCGTCGAGGCGATCGTCCTGCTGTTGCTCGGGCTGCTGTCGGGTGTGCTGTCCGGGCTGGTCGGGGTCGGCGGCGGGGTCGTCATCGTGCCGGGCCTCGAGGTCGTGCTCGGCGCCGGTGACCTGCTGGCGAAGGGCACGTCGCTGCTCACGATGGTGCCGACGTCGGTGTCCGGGACGGTCGCGAACCTGCGGCGCCGTGCGGTCGACCTGCGGGTCGGCCTGACGGTCGGCATCACCGCCGCCGTGTGCTCTCCGGGTGGTGCCGTGCTGGCGCGCCTGGTGGACCCGCAGGTGGGCACCTGGTTGTTCGCGGCGTTCCTGGTGGTCGTCGCGGTCATCGTGCTCAGCCGCGGACGTCGGAGGGCACCACAGAACGACGCGAGCGACGGGGAGGTCGCGTGACGGGCCTCCAGGCAGGGCGCGACGCGGAGGCAGTGCTGGCGGCGTTCGCCCGGACCACCGGCGACGTCGCCGCGGCCCGCAGGGTCGCCCGGCAGTTCCACGACCTCGACGAGGGGGAACGCTCGGCGCTGCTCTGGAGCGAGGACGACGGCGCGAAGCTCGTCGCGGTCCTGCTGCTCGTGCAGGCGATGCGGGCGTACCCGGACCCGGAGCTCACCGACGAGTACCTGTCGGCGGCGAAGGCCGAACGGTTCGAGGACCCGGTGCTCGTCGACCTGGCGGCCGAGGAACTCGTCGGCGCACCGTTGCTGGGCGCCTCGACCGGCCCGCTGTTCGCGCTGGCGAAGTCCGACGTGGCGATGGTCCGGCGGATCGCGGTCGTGGCGACCCTGGCATTCGTGAAGCAGGGCGACGCCGAGGTGCCCCTCGGGATCGCCGGACGCCTGGTGCGGGAGCGCAGCGAGACGGTGCAGTCGGCGCTCGGGTTGGTCCTGCGCGAGACGGGGAAGCGGGCGTCCGAGGCGGCGCTGGTGGCGTTCCTGGAGCAGAGCGGCCGGTTCCTCAGCCCGGCGGCCCGCCGGACGGCGACCGAGCACCTGCCACCGACGGAGCGGGACCGGCTGCGGGGCTGACCGGCGTCCGCCGAGCGGCGCGCCGCCGTCCGCGCGCCGACCCGCGCGAGGGGGACCCGGGGCTGGGAGCGTCCACGGGTCGGACGCGTACCGAGGAGGGGAACGCGAGTCGTGCCTCCAGGCCGGCTCGAAGCGACCACGAGAGGAACGCAACGTGCGCGCACTGACCTACCAGGGCACCGAGAAGGTGTCCGTCGAGACCGTCCCCGACCCGACCATCCAGGAGCCGACCGACGCGATCGTGCGGATCACCTCCTCGGCGATCTGCGGCTCCGACCTGCACCTGTACCGCGTGCTCGGCCCGTACATCGACCGCGGCGACGTCCTCGGCCACGAGCCGATGGGCGTCGTGGAGGAAGTCGGGTCCGGCGTCACCAACCTGAAGGTCGGCGACCGCGTCGTCATCCCCTTCAACATCTCCTGCGGCCACTGCTGGATGTGCCAGCACGGCCTGCAGTCCCAGTGCGAGACCACCCAGGTGACCGAGTACGGCACCGGGGCCTCGCTGTTCGGATACACGAAGATGTACGGCCAGGTCCCCGGCGGCCAGGCCGAGTACCTGCGCGTGCCGCACGCCGACTACGGCCCCATCGTCGTGCCGGACGACGGCACCCCCGACGACCGCTGGCTGTTCCTGAGCGACATCCTGCCCACCGCGTGGCAGGCCGTGCAGTACGCCCAGGTGCCCGAGGGCGGCACGCTCGCCGTGCTCGGCCTCGGCCCGGTCGGCCAGTTCGCCGCCCGCATCGGCAAGCACCTCGGTTACCGCGTGCTCGCCGTCGACCCCGAGCAGGTCCGCCGTGACCTGGGGGCGAAGCACGGCGCCGAGGTGTTCGACCTGACGAAGGACATGGTCCCCGAGCTCGTCGACCTGACCGACGGCCGCGGCCCCGACGGGGTCGTCGACGCGGTCGGTATGGAGGCCCACGGCAACCCGATGGCGGGCTTCGCGCAGCGCGCCGCCGGCCTGCTGCCGGACAAGCTCGCGCAGAAGGCGATCGAGACCGCCGGTGTCGACCGCCTGGCGGCCGTGCACGCGGCGATCGACCTGGTCCGTCGTGGCGGCACCGTCTCGCTGAGCGGTGTCTACGGCGGCATGGCCGACCCGATGCCGATGATGACGCTCTTCGACAAGCAGATCACCATCCGCGAGGGCCAGTGCAACGTGAAGCGCTGGATCGACGACATCATGCCGCTCGTCTCGGACCCGTCGGACCCGCTCGGCACGCTCGACCTGACGTCGCACCGTGTCTCGCTCGAGGACGCGCCGCACATGTACGAGGTCTTCCAGAAGAAGCAGGACGACTGCGTCAAGGTCGTCCTCGACCCCGCGATGGCCGCAGCCTGATGCGGATCGTCGTCGTCGGCGCGACCGGCAACGTCGGGACGGCGGTGCTCCGTCGGCTCGCGGCGGTGCGCGCCGACGGCGACGGAGACGCCGGTGGCCGTGACGCCACCGGCGTCCAGATCGTCGGCGTCGCCCGGCGGCTGCCGGACCTGCGTGCGGAGCCGTACGACGCCGCCGTCTGGCACGCCGTCGACGTCGGTGCCGCGGACGCCGTGGACCAGCTCGCCGCCGTGTTCCAGGGTGCCGACGCCGTCATCCACCTGGCGTGGGCGCTGCAACCGACGCACGACATCCCGGTGCAGTACCGCACGAACGTGACGGGCACGGCGAACGTCCTGGCTGCCGTCGCACGTGCCGAGGTGCCCCAGGTGGTGGTGGCGTCCTCGGTGGGTGCCTACCGCGGGGTGGACGTCGACGGCAAGCGGACTCCCGTGGACGAGAGCTGGCCGACGGACGGCATCCCGACGGCGACGTACTCGATCCACAAGGCCGCCAACGAGGCTGCGATGGACGCGTTCGAGGCCGACCACCCCGCCGTGACCGTCACCCGGCTGCGCCCGGGGCTGATCTTCCAGCGGGACGCCGCCGCCGAGATCCGCGGGCTGTTCCTCGGACACCTCGTGCCGATGTCGATCGTGCGGTGGATCCGCTGGCTCGTGCTGCCGCTGCCCTACCCGTTCGTGTTCCAGGCCGTGCACGCCGACGACGTCGCCGACGCCTACTGGCGCGCGGTCGACCGACGGGCAGCGGGGGCGTTCAACATCGCCGCGACGCCCGTGCTCAACCCGCCGAGACTGGCTCGGGCCTTCGGCATGCTCGGCGCCGTGCGGATCCCGTTGGGGCTGCTGCGCGGGATCGTGACGCTGACGTGGCGGCTGCGGTTGCAGCCGACGGACGCCGGGTGGATCGACATCGCGGCCGGTGTGCCGATCATGCGCACCGACCGTGCCCGGTCGGTGCTCGGATGGGAGGCCCGACACACCTCCGAAGAAGCGTTGCGTGCACTCGTGGCTGGCTTCGCGGACGGTGCGAACGTGCCGGGGTCGGGGCCGCTGCGCGGCTGAGCGGGGTCGGGCTGGCTGGGGTGGGGTGGTCGCCCTGGGTGCGGCTCGCGCTGCCGGGTCGGATCGGGCGTACCGGGTGCTTCCGGGCGTACCGGGTCGGGAGTTCCGACCAGGGACGCCCGTTTCCACCTTCCATCGCGGGCGTTCTGGGAAGGAACGGCCGCTCGTGTTCCCCGTCTCGCGCTACGCTTCGCTCGTCGTTGTGAGAAGGGGGAGCGCGATGGTGCTCAGTGGTTCAGCGTTCGGTGAGATCGACGGGCCGGGTGGCTCGGGGATGCCCGATCTGTTCGACGGCTGGTTCGGCATCGCCTTCGGGGTCGTCGTCGCCCTGGCGATCCTCACGACCCTGACGATCGCCGTCCTGGCGCTCTACCGGGGCAAGCGGATGGCCGACCGCGGTCAGAACCCGCTCACCATGCAGGAGGACATCGCGTACCAGGCGATGCAGAGCCGCACGTTCGCACCGGACAAGCCGCTCGAACAGCGCCTCGCCGAACTCGACGACCTGCACGCCCGCGGCGTGATCTCCGACGAGGAACACCGCAGCGCCCGAGCGGAAGCCCTGCGCGGACGATGATCGCCTCGGAAGAACTCCGCAACCCCCTCATCCCGCCGGTCTACGACCTCGTCTGGACCCTGCTGATGGTGCTCGTCGTCGTGGCGGTCATCGCCGCCGTGTGCATCGCGGTCGTCCGCAGTCGGCGCCCGCACGGTGCGCGCCGGACCTCGCCGGAACAGCGGCTCCTCGAACTCGACGAGCTGCACGCCCGCGGGGTCATCAGCGAGGACGAGCGCCGAGCCGCGCGGGCGGAGGCCTTGCGCGGTTAGCCTGGGCGGGTGCTGCTGCCGACGGACCTGCTCGGGGTGTGGGAACTCCACCGCACCGTGCACGACCACCGCGCCGGTGCCGCGGGGACCGTCACCGGGACCACCACCCTGACCCGGGTCGGTGACGACGAGGTGCGCTGGGACGAGTCCGGCGTGATGACGTTCGACGGCCGGACGACCCCGGTCTCGCGCACCCTCGTCCTGCGGCGCGGCCCGGACGGCGGCTGGACCGTGCACTTCTCCGACGGTCGGGTCTTCCACGACTGGGTCTGGGGCACGAGCGTCGCCCACGCCTGCGCTCCGGACGACTACACCGGGGCCTTCGACGGCGACCAGGACCGCTGGAGCGTGCGGTGGGAAGCGCGCGGCCCCGCGAAGGACTACCGGCTGGACAGCGTCCTCACCCGACCCCGGTCCTGATCCCGGTCGGGGCCCGCGGGGTCGGCGGTCACCGACAGACTGGGTGCATGGCACGTTCCTCCGGCACCGACGCCCCGCGCATCACCCTGACCGAACCGATGAACCTGGAGGACTGGGCGCCAGCTCCCGGTGACGTCCTGACGGGCGACCGCATCGAGGGCAAGCGCATCGACGTCCTCGACCTGACCGGCGAGCGGCTGCCCGACCTGGAGATCGAGGAGTGCGTCATCGACACGCTCCGGGGGGACGATGCCGACTTCCGTGGGCTCCGCGTCCGTGACTCGATCATCGACTCGCTGGACGCCCCGATCCTGCGGGCATCGAGCAGTACGTGGCGCGAGGTCCGGGTTTCCGGCGGGCGGGTCGGGTCGGCGGAGTTGTACGACTCCGGGCTGAACGGCGTCGAGTTCGTCGGCATGAAGTTCGGGTTCGTGAACCTGCGTGGCTCGACGATCACCGACGTGGTGTTCCGCGACTGCGTCATCGACGAGCTCGACATCGCCGACGCGAAGCTGCTGCGGGTGTCGTTCGACGGCAGCAGCATCCGTGCCGCCGAGGGGTCGAACACCCGCATCGATCACGTCGACCTGCGCGGAGCCGACCTGGACCGGGTCGAACGGCTCGAGGGGTTCCGCGGGGCCACGATCGGCGCCGACCAGCTCTACACGCTCGCGCCGCTGCTGGCTGCACAGGCCGGCTACCGCGTCGACTGACCGAGCCCGGGTTTCGCGCTCACCGACACTGCACGCCCGCCAGGCCCCACGGACTGTCGCTCAGCGCGAAACATCGGCCGCACCGACGCCCGCACCGACGCCCGCACCGACCCCGGCCAGCGCCTCCGCCAGGTCGGCCTGCACCAGGTCGCCGTGCACCGCCGCGCCCGTCTGGGTGCCGGCAGCCGCCGACGCGATGACCGTCGCCATCGGGGCCGTCACGTTGCCGGCCGCGTAGACACCCCGAACCGCCGTCTGCCCGGTGGCGTCCACGGTCAGGGCCGTCCCGAACCGGAAGTCACCCATGAACTGGTCGGTGGCGGTGAGGCCCAGCCCGGACAGGAAGCCCACCCGTGCCTCGGGCCGGCTCGCCGTGGCCAGGGCATCGAGTTCGACCGACGAACCGTCGCCGAGCCGGATGCCGGTCAGCCGGTCACCCTCGGACACGACGGCGGCGACGGGGCCCTCGACGACCGAGATGCCGCGGGCGGCCAAACCGGCCAGGGCGGTGTCGTCCATCAGTGCCGGATCGGTCAGGAACACGGTCACCCGCTCGCTCAGCGCCCGGAACATGAGCGCGTGGTGTGCGCCGTTCGGCGTCGTGACCAGGACCCCGATCCGCTGGTCGCGGATCTCCCACCCGTGGCAGAACGGGCAGTGCACGACCCCGCGCCCCCACTGCTCGGCCAGGCCCGGGACCTCCGGCAGGACGTCCACGGCGCCGGAGGCGACGACCAGCCTGCGTGCGGTGACGACCGCGCCGGAGTCCAGCGTGACCGAGAAGCCGACCGTGTCGTGACCGTCACCGGTCGTGGCGGACGTGGCCACGATCCTCCCGGCCGTGACCCGGACGCCGTAGGCGGCGACCTCGTCGCGACCGATGCGGAGCAGCTCGGTGGGTGCGACGCCCTCGTGGCCGAGGTAGTTGTGCGCGCCGGCCGCCGGGGCGTTGCGGGGCTCGCCGGAGTCGACGACGAGCACCGAGCGCCGCGAGCGGCCGAGGATGAGGGCGGCGGACAAGCCGGCGGCCGAGCCGCCGATGACGATGACGTCGAAGTGTTCGGGCATGCGCTGATCATGCGGCGGGAGCGGCTGCGACAGCAACGAAGTTTGCCGGTATGGCAACATGGGCGCCATGGGACACGGCAACCGGGACGCGACCGCCCCGCGCTCGACAGCCGAGGTCGTCGACGGGGTCGGCCCCCGACTCCGCGCGCTGCGCGTCCATCGCGACGTGACGCTCGCCGCGCTGTCCGAACAGACGGGGGTGTCGGTGAGCACCCTGTCGCGGCTCGAGTCCGGGCAGCGGAAGCCCACGCTGGAACTGCTGCTGCCCCTCGCTCGGGCCTACCAGGTGCCCCTCGACGACCTGGTCGGCGCACCGCAGACGGGCGACCCTCGCGTGCACATGAAGCCCGAGGTGCACGGCGGCCGCGTCGTCGTGCCGCTGACGAAGCGCACCGGCGGGGTGCGCTCGTTCAAGCAGTTGTTCCCGCCGAACACCCCCGGTGGCGAACCGTCGCTCAAGACGCACGAGGGCTACGAGTGGCTCTACGTGCTGTCCGGACGGCTCCGGCTCGTGCTGGGGGAGCACGACCTCGACCTCGGGCCCGGCGAGGTCGCCGAGTTCGACACCCACACCCCGCACTGGATGGGCAACGTGACCGACTCCGTCACCGAGGTGCTGTGCCTGTACGGGCCGCAGGGCGAACGAGCCCACGTGCGGTCTCGTCCGGCCCGGTGACCGGTTGGGTCAGTCCGTGAAGACGTGCCCCACGACGTCGTCGAGCAGATCGGTCGTCTCGATGTTCGACTGCTGGATGTGGATGCCGATGTCGCCCCGCGCGAAGTACGTGTCGCCGTCGGTGACCGGGTACTGCGAGTTCTTCGAGACCTTCTGGCACAGGAACCCGTCGGACTCGTCGTCGCAGTCGTAGCCCTTCGTGGCGAGCTGCTCCAGCGCGTCGCGGGCGGCCGCGGGGTCGACGGCGTCGACCGCGATGGACAGGTACGAGGTGTCGGCCTGCGGCTCCCGCCACACGCAGTACAGGCGCTTGCCGTCGCCCAGCAGTGCCGGGGTGAACGAGCTCTTCGGGATCGCGATCGGGTCGCCGACGACCGACGGGTCGTTGAGCGGTGCCGAAGCGAACGCCTCGTCCCACTTGCCGGGTGTGATCAGGTCGGTGCAGCTGGCCGGGACGGTGGCCGTGTCGACGTCGACGTCGACGTCCGCGTCCGCGTCCTCGGAACTCGTGGGGCCGGGACTCGGCGCCGTCGTCGGGTCGGCTGCGGAGGTCGCGGTGGCGCTCGCCGGTCCGGCCGGTCCGGCCTGGGCGCAGCCGGTCAGGGCGAGACCCGCAGCCACCAGGGCAGTGAGCACGATCGTGTGGCGCATGGTTCCCCTTCGTCCGGTCGCGTCAGGTGATGACTGTCGCTCACGAACGTACCGACCGGGGGCCGCGGTGGCTGAGACCGTCACCGATTCGTTGTCCCCCGACCCCGTCGGTCAGCGGCTGCGCCACCACTGCGGCGACCGCGACCGTGCGCGCAGCCGTCGCGCCCACCGGCGCACCGGGTTCGCCCGTCGGCCGTTCACGCGGAACGTGTGGAAGGCACGTCGCGTCCGGACCCAGACGGACGGGAGGCCCGCCAACGGTCGCGCGGACACCTGCACCGTGAGCACGGGGTCGGCCACCACCCGCCAGGCCGGGTCGAGCTGCATGCTCAGGTCGACGTCGTCGTGCACCTCGGCGTCGCCGCGGTGCACCCTGCGGGCGACCGCGGCCCAGGTCGACCGGCGCATCGCCATGGCGGACCCGAACAGCGGCGGGCGCCCGAGCGCGCTCCACATCAGGACGAAGTACGGGCCCATGTACACGGCGTCCCACAGCCGTCGCACCACGGGGCCACCGCCACGAGGCCGGCCCGGCCCGGTCACCGCGACGACCTCGGGGTCGGCCACCAACCGGACCGCGTCGGCGATCCAGGACGGCGGTGGGACGGAGTCGGCGTCGAGCCGCACGATGACGTCCCCTGATGCACGGTCGTAGCCGCGCGCCGATGCCCGGGCGATCCCGCGCACCGGTTCCGTGAGGACGACCGCACCGGCGCCCCGGGCGACCGCCGCGCTGTCGTCGGTGCTGCCGTTGTCGACCACGACCACCTCGTCGGCGGGCCGGGTCTGGACCGCGAGGGCGGTGAGGCACCGGCGCAGGTGCACGGCGTCGTCCCGCACGGGGATCACGACCGAGACACGGGGCATCCATCGATCCAACCGGCTGTCAGCTGTGCGGATTGTCGGACCGCGTCCCCCACTGTCCCGGCCCGCCGATCACCGCGCGGTAGCGTTCCGGGCATGGACCCGATCGACGCGCTCGCCGCCGAACTGCGGCAGTCCATCGGACGCCTCGTGCGCGCCGCACGACGCGAGGCGGACGCGCTGCCGGCCACGCACGCCACCACCCTCGGGTTCCTGCAGCGTGAGGGCCCCATGACCATCGCGGAACTCGCGCGACGCCGTGGCGTGAAGCACCAGGGGCAGTCCCGCACGGTCGGCGAACTGGCCGGGCTCGGGTTCGTCGACCGGACCGCGTCGGACACCGACCGGCGGGCAACGGTGATCCGGATCACCGACGCCGGCCGGGCCGCGCTGCAGCACGACACGGACGCCCGGACGGACTGGCTGGCCGAGGCGCTCCGTCAGGAGACCGACGCCGAGGAGCGCGCCCTGCTCAGCCGCCTGCCCGAGCTGTTCGAGCGGGTCGCGCGCCGGGCGGACTGAACGCGCCCGCACCTCCGGCACAGCAGGACTTCTACAACACCGCTGTACGGTCGACGGCATGGAGTTGACGAAGTACAACCACGCCACCGTCGTCCTCGAGCAGGACGGCGTCACCCTCGTCATCGACCCCGGGGTCTTCACGCCCGAGGCCGTCGACCTCGTCCGCGGTGCCGCGGGCGTCCTCGTCACGCACGACCACCCCGACCACTTCGACATCGACGCGCTCCGCGCGGGACTCGCCGCGGACCCCGACCTCGTCGTGCGCGGCCCGGAGACCGTCGTCGAGCAGCTCGGCGAACACCACGGACGCGTCGCAGCGGTGCACGCCGGTGACACGATCACCGTCGGATCGTTCTCCGTCCGGGTCTTCGGTGAGCAGCACGCGGTCATCCACCCCGACATCCCGTCCACCGCGAACGTCGGCTACCTGGTGGACGACGCGGTCTTCCACCCGGGCGACGCGTACCTCGAGCCCGGCGTCCCGGTGCCGACCCTGCTGCTGCCGACGAGCGGCCCCTGGACGAACACCGCCCAGGCCGTCGACTACGTCCGTGCCGTGGCACCCGAGCGGGCGGTGCAGATCCACGAGGCGATGCTGAGCGAGCTCGGTCAGCAGTCCGCCGCACGCTTCCTCGGGCCCGACGGTCTCGGGCCGGTCCCCGTCCTGATCCTGCCCGCGGGGGAGACGATCACCGTCTGACGGACGCGGGTTGCCCCTGGGAGGCGATCCGGGCCTCCCGAGCAGCATGAAGGGATGGCCGACGCACCCACGACAGCAGTCCTCTTCGACATCGACGGCACCCTCGCCGACTCGAACTACGCGCACATCGACGCGTGGTGGCGCGCGTTCCTGGCGGCGGGGGAGTCCGTCGACGCCTGGCGCATCCACCGCGCGATCGGGATGGACTCGGCCAAGCTGCTCGAGACCCTGCTGCCGGACGCGTCCCAGGAGACCCGCGACACCGCGAAGCAGTTCCACACCGCCTACTACGCCGAGCAGATGCCGCGGCTCCGGCTGCTGCCGGGTGCGCGCGAGCTCCTGCAGGCCGTCGCCGAGGCCGGGCACGCCGTCGTCCTGGCGACCAGCGCCCCCGAGCACGAACTCGCCCGCCTGCGCGACCTGCTCGACGCGGGCGAGTGGGTCACCGCCGAGACCAGCTCCGAGGACGTCGAGCAGGCGAAGCCGGACCCCGGCATCGTCCGGGTGGCGCTCGACAAGGTCGGCGTCTCCGCCGACGATGCCGTGTTGGTCGGGGATGCCATGTGGGACGTCGAGTCCGCCGGCAAGGTGGGGGTGACGTGCGTCGGCGTGATGACCGGTGGCATCGGCGGTGACGAACTCCGCGGTGCCGGAGCGGCCGAGGTGTACGACGACGCTGCGGCCGTGCTCGCGGCGTTCCGCGCCGGCGAGGGCCCGATCGCGGCACTCGGCCAGCGCGGCTGACGGGCGGCGCGCCTGACGGGCGGCGCCGGTCGCGGCTGACGGGCGCCTCGGTTTCCGCGTCGTCGGTCGCCCGTGCCAGGATCGACGTTCGTGATCACGATCGAACGCGTGTCCTGGGACGACCCCCGCAGCGTGGTGCTCCGCGCCCGCATGGACGACGAGATGCACGAGCGCTACGGGTCGGCGAACGCCGGCGAGGACCCGGCGGTCACCGCCGAGCGCAGCCGAGCGCTGAGCGTCGATCCGTCGACGGTCGTCACGTCGATCCTGGCCGTCGACGAGTCCGGCGAACCGGTCGGGCACATCGCCGTCCGACGCCTGGGGGACGAGGTCGAGCTGAAGCGCCTCATCGTGCTGGCGTCCGCGCGCGGCAAGGGTGCGGCCACCGCACTGCTCGACGAGTGCGAGCGCGTCGGTCGCGAACTCGGCGCCCCGCGGCTCATCCTGCAGACCGGTGACAAGCAGCCCGACGCCGTGGCGCTCTACCGCAAGACCGGCTGGGACCAGATCGACGTCTACGAGCCCTACGCCGCGACGATGCCGTGGTCGTTCTGCTTCGAGAAGACCCTGTAACTCGACCCGGTCCACATTGCACTTTCACCACGAGAGTGCAATTCTTGCTCGGTGAGCACCACCGAACGCACCCGAGCGCTCCGCCGACGCATGATCGGCGAGGCGCGTCGGGCGACGGTCGAGCACGGGCTGCACGGCTTCACGATCGAGCAGCTCTGCGAGACCGTCGGGGTGTCGCGCCGCACGTTCTTCAACCACTTCGGGTCGAAGGACGACGCCGTGCTCGGCATCGAGCTCAACGCCGACGTCGAGGCGATCGACGCCTACGCCGCGGGCGGCATCGTCCCCACGGGACTCGACCCCCTCGACTCGATCGTGGCGCTGGCCATCGACCAGTTCCACCGGGTCGGCATCGCCCGCGCCGACGAAGCCCTGGTCCGCCGGGTGTTCGAGCGGGAGCCGGCGCTCGTCGCACGGTTCCTGTCGGCGACCGACGTGCAGCTCGCCCGGGTCACCGTGGCGCTCGGACGGCGGTTCGGGTGGGACGACCCCGCCGACCGCCGACCGCGTCTGGTCACCGAGACCGCGGCGGCGCTCCTCAAGGTCACCGCGACCGAGTACTTCGACGACGCGTTCGACGAGGCCACGGGGCCGACGTTCGACGCGCTGCTCACCGAGAACCTCCGCCTGCTCAGGGCGGTCACCACGACCGAACGGGAACACACCACATGAGCGCCACCGCGCCGGGCACCACCAAGCGTGCCCGCCCAGGCTCCGACGGACCGCTGCTCCTGACGCAGCGTCGCATCTGGATCATCTTCTCCGCCCTGATCGCGGGGATGCTGCTCTCCAGCCTCGACCAGACCATCGTCTCCACCGCGATGCCGACCATCGTCGGGGAACTCGGCGGCGTCGCGCACCAGGCCTGGCTGACGACCGGGTACCTGCTGGCCTCGACCATCGTGATGCCCGTCTACGGCAAGTTCGGCGACGTCCTCGGCCGTCGCAACCTGTTCCTCATCGCCATCGCGCTGTTCACCATCGCGTCGGCCGGGTGCGCGTTCGCCACGGACTTCACGCAGCTCGTGGCGTTCCGGGCCATGCAGGGACTCGGTGGCGGTGGCCTGATGATCCTGTCGCAGGCGATCATCGCGGACATCGTGCCGGCGTCGCAGCGCGGCAAGTACCTCGGTCCGCTCGGGGCGATCTTCGGTCTGTCCGCCATCGGCGGCCCGCTGCTCGGTGGCTTCTTCGTGGACCACCTCACCTGGAACTGGGCGTTCTACATCAACATCCCGGTCGGCATCGCGGCGTTCTTCGTGGCGTGGTTCGCGCTGACCCTGCCGAACAAGAAGGCGACGAAGCGCATCGACGTGCTCGGGGTGCTCTTCATGTCCGCGGCGACCACGTGCCTGGTGTTCTTCTCGGAGTTCGGCGGCAGCAAGGACCACGGCTGGGACGCCCCCGAGACCTGGGCCTGGTTCGCCGGTCTCGTCGTCTCGGCAGCACTCCTGGTGTTCGTCGAGTCCCGCGCGCAGGACCCGGTGCTGCCGCTGTCGTTCTTCCGCAACCGCACCTTCTTGCTGGCGACCGGCATCGGCCTGGTGCTCGGCATCGGCATGTTCGCGGCGATCGGGTTCGTCCCGACGTTCCTGCAGATGGCCTCGGGCACCTCGGCCGCGGTCTCCGGCCTGCTGATGCTGCCGATGATGGCCGGCCTGATCGGCACCTCGATCGCCTCGGGTGTCCTGATCACCAAGTCCGGCCGCTACCGGATGTTCCCGATCGTCGGCACGGTGCTGGTGGCCATCGCGATGCTCGCGATGACCCAGCTGGCGGCGGACACCCCGATCTGGCTCATCTGCGCCTACCTGTTCGTGTTCGGTGCGGGGCTCGGCCTGATCATGCAGGTGGTCGTCCTCGTCGCGCAGAACGCCGTTCCTGCCGAGCAGGTCGGGACCGCCACGTCGACGAACAACTACTTCCGCGAGGTCGGTGCCTCCCTCGGCACCGCCGTCTTCGGCGCGCTCTTCACCGCGCGGCTCACGACGTCGCTGACCGACGTGTTCCGCGGTGCCGGTGGCTCGGCGACCGATGCGGCGTCGTCGGCGGGCAGCATCGACCCGTCGACCGTCGCGGGGCTGCCGCCGGCGGTGCAGGACGGCGTCGTGAACGCCTACGCCGACTCGCTCGCACCGGTGTTCTGGTACCTGCTGCCGTTCATCGCGGTGGCGTTCCTGCTCGCGCTGTTCCTGCCGCAGATCACACTGTCCGACACGGCCGGCATGGTCGCCCGTGGCGAGGCCGTCGGCGGTGACGAGGCCGACGAGCTCGAGCGGGCCCAGCGCGCGGCCCGGACGGCGGGGTCGGAGTCCGTCTCGTCGGGTGGTGAGACGCCGGCGTCCCGCCGGGAAGCCTCGGACTGAGCGAGACGCCGCCGGATTCGGCGGCGTCCAGCGGATCGCGGGGCGCGTTGTGGAGACGACGGCGTGCTGACGGGAGGCGCGGTGCCAGCTGGCACCGCGCCTCCCTTCAGTCGTCCGGTCGCGCTCACTGCCGCAGCCGGCGTTTCGTGCCGGGCGACACCTCACGCGTTCCAGCGCGCGTGCGCTGCCGCTGAGCGCGTGAGGTCGCGGTCGCCCGGCGCTACGCGCCGGTGCTCGCGCGCGGCACGAGCCGTGTCGGCAGGGCCGCGGGCTCGGCGGCCGTGCCGTCGAGCGTCGCGAGGAGTCGCAGTGCCGCAGCCCGACCGAGGTCAGCGCCGGGCAGTGCCACGCTCGTCAACGCGGGCGCGGTGACCGACGACGACGGCAGGTCGTCGAAGCCCGCGACCGCGAGTGCGCCGGGGACGGCGATGCCGAGCGCGCCAGCGACCCGCAGGACCCCGTAGGCCAGGGTGTCCGCGGCCGCGACGACGGCGGTGACGTCGTCGTCCTGCCAGGCCTCGATGACGTGCTCGGTGGCCGAGGCCGCGGCCTCGACGGTCAGGTCGGCACGGGCGGTGACCTCGGAGACGGTGATGCCGGCGTCTGCGCAGGCCTGCTCGAACATGTCGCGGCGCACGCCGAACGTCGCCGCCCGTGAGGTGCCGTCGAGGTAGCCCACGTGCCTGTGCCCCTGGTCGTGCAGGTGTGCGACGAGCTCGTGCACGCCGGTGGAGAGGTCGTAGTTGACGGCCTCGGGGCCACCGGGGGCGTCGAGCAGCACCACGGGGACGCTCGCCGACATCGGCTCGTCGGCGGCGGGGGCGTCGACCAGGATGCCGGCGGGCCGGAGCCGTTCGAAGCGCCGGACGTCGGCCGCGACCGGCTGCGCGCCCCGTTCGGTGACGGAGAGCACGAGCTGGAACCGGTCGCCCAGGGTGTCGCGGACGCCACGGATGACCTCGGCGAAGAACGGGTTCGACAGGTCGGGGGCGATGAACACGACGAGGTCACCGCTGCCGCGCGCCAGGGAACTCGCGGCGTGGTCGACGACGTAGCCGAGGTCGTCCACGGCGTCGCGGACCCGCGCGGCGATGGGAGCCGAGACCCGCCCGCGGTCCTTGCCGTTCACGACGAGGGAGACCGTGGCGATGCTCGTGCCCGCACGCTCGGCCACCATCGCAGCGGTCACACGACGGCTCGGGGCGGCGGGGGAGGGCACCCGTCGATGCTAGCGAGCGCGGTGCTCGAACTTGACGTCAAGCGTTTGACGTGTTTCGATGTCAAACGCTTGACGCGCCGCGTCGCCAGCGTTCTGCCGGCCCGTGGATCCCCACCACGTCGAGCACTCACCTCGATTCCCCGAAGAAGTGGAGCGCCCAGCGTGCCCGATGCGACCCAGCCCGCCGCGAAGATCATCCTCGACTGCGACCCCGGCCACGACGACGCCGTGGCGCTCCTGCTCGCCCACGGCAGCCCGGCGATCGACCTGCTCGCCGTGACCACCGTCGTCGGCAACCAGACCCTGCCGAAGGTCACCCGCAACGCCCTGGCCGTCGCGCGGATCGCCGGCATCACCGGGGTGCCGTTCGCCGCCGGTGCCGCCCGCCCGCTGCTGCGTCAGATCGAGGTCGCCCCGGACATCCACGGCGAGAGCGGCCTGGACGGCCCGATGCTCCCCGAGCCGTCGTTCGACCTCGACGAGCGCCACGCCGTCGACCTGATCATCGACACCGTGATGGCGCACGAGCCCGGCACGGTCACTCTCGTGCCGACCGGCGGCCTGACGAACATCGCCCTCGCCGCCCGCAAGGAGCCCCGCATCGTCGAGCGCGTCAAGCAGGTCGTGCTCATGGGCGGCGGCGTGCACGTCGGCAACTGGAGCCCGGTCGCCGAGTTCAACATCGTCATCGACCCCGAGGCCGCGGCCATCGTGTTCGAGGCCGGCTGGGACGTCGTGATGGTCGGTCTCGACCTGACGCACCAGGCCCTGGCCACCCCCGAGGTCGCCGCGCGCATCGCCGGTGTCGGCACCGCCCCCGCCGCGTTCGTCGGTGAGCTGCTCGACTTCTTCGGGCAGACCTACAAGGACGCCCAGGGCTTCGACGCCCCGCCGGTGCACGACCCCTGCGCCGTCGCCTACGTGATCGACCCGACGATCGTCCGTGCCGTGAAGGTCCCGATCCACGTCGAGACCCAGGGCGCCCTGACCCTCGGGATGACCGTCGCCGACTTCCGCGCCCCGGCGCCCGAGGACTGCCGCACGAGCGCCGCGATGGACCTCGACCACGGCCGGTTCTGGGACCTGGTCGTCGACGCGCTCGAGCGCATCGGCGAGACGGCCGACACCGGCTGGACCCCTCGTGCCGCCGCCGACGCCGTCGAAGCCGGCATCACCACGACCCCGGAGCACTGAACCCCATGACCTCCACCTCGACGAAGAAGTCGATCGGCGCCCTCACCGCCGCGCTCCTCGCCGCGTGCATCGCGTTCCAGCTGAACGCGAGCATGCTCAGCCCCGCGCTCGTCACGATGGCGCGCGAGCTCCACACCGACGACGCCACCATCGGCCTGTCGCAGACCCTGTACTTCACGCTCGCGGCGCTGTTCTCGCTGTTCCTGCCGCGGCTCTCCGACATCGTCGGTCGCAAGCGCGTGCTGCTCGGCATGCTCGCCGTGATGCTCGTCGGCAGCATCGTCGCCGCGCTCGCGGTGAACGTGCCGATGCTGTTCGCCGGCCGGATCATCCAGGGCGTCACGGGTCCGGTCGTCCCCATCTGCCTGCTCGTCCTGCGCAACGAGATCAGCGACCCGAAGCGCTACGGCGCCGCGCTCGGGCTGCTGACCGCGGTGAACGGCGGCATCGCGGGCGTCGACGCCCTGGCTGGCGGGTGGATCGCGACGAACTTCGGGTTCCGCGGGATCTTCTGGGTCATCGCCGTCGTCACCGTCCTCGCCCTGTTCCTGGTCGCCGTCTGGGGCGTTGAGTCGAAGCCCTCCGCCGGCACCCGGATGGACTGGATCGGTGTCGTCCCACTGGTGGTGAGCGTCGGCGCGCTGCTGACGGCGTTCAACGAGGCCGGCAAGCTCGGTGCGGCGAACCCCGTGCTCGTGGTCGGTGGCGTCGTCGTCGCGCTCGTCGCCTTCGCGGTGTTCTGGGCCGTCGAGTCGCGGGTGCGGGAACCCCTGGTCGAGACCCGGTTCCTGAAACGCCGTGCGACCTGGGCGCTCCTGGCGACGACGTTCCTGACGATGACGGGCGTGTTCGCGGTCGTCAACGGCCTGGTCACGTCGCTCGCACAGAACGGCGACGCCGGCTTCGGCATGGAGCCCGACCTGGCCTCGCTCGTGTTCCTCACCCCGTACGCGCTGGTCGGCTGGATCGTCGGACCCTTCGCCGGGCGCCTCGCCCCGACCATCGGGTACCGCGCTGTCCTGCGCTTCGGCCTGATCGGCAGCATCGTCTCGACCGTGCTGATGGCGCTCGTCGGGGTGCACTCCCTGCCCGTGCTGGTCACCGCGACCGTGCTGATCGGCATCACCTACGCCGGCATCGCGAACATCATCCTGAACGGCCTGGGCATCGTGCTGTCGCCGGAGTCGAACCCCGGCTTCCTGCCCGGCCTGAACGCCGGTGCGTTCAACCTCGGCGCCGGCGTCAGCTTCGCCGTCCTGCCCGCGCTGCAGATCGCGCTCGGCGTCGGCGGTTCCGCGGGCACCGCCGGGTACTCCGGTGGCATGCTGCTCGGGGCCGCGATCACGACCGTCGCGCTCGCGATCTCGTTCCTCATCCCCCGTCCGGAAAGCGCCGAGACCACCCCCGTCGCCCCGCAGAAGGAGACCGTCCGTTGACCGAGAGCATCGTCGTCGTCGGGTCGCTCAACGCGGACCTGGTGGTCCGCACCGAGCGCTTCCCCCAGCCCGGTGAGACCCTGCAGGGCTCGGACCTCGCGATCCTGCCCGGCGGCAAGTCCGCCAACCAGGCGGTGGCTGCCGGGAGGCTCGGGGGCACGGTGCGCATGATCGGTGCGGTCGGCGACGACGGGAACGGTGCGCTGCTCCGCGACTCCGTCGCGGCTGCGGGTGTCGACACGACGCACGTCGCCGTCCGTCAGGGAACGGCGACCGGCACCGCCGTCATCACGGTCGACGCCGCAGGCGAGAACACCATCGTGATCTCCGCCGGGGCGAACGGCACGCTGACGCCGGAGGACGTGCCGACCGACGCCTTCGCCGACGCCACGGTGCTGGGGCTCTGCCTCGAGGTGTCGATCGACGTCGTCCTCGCCGCCGCCCGGGCTGCGCACGCCGCCGGGGTCACGGTGCTCACGAACCTGTCGCCCTTCGGCGCGGTGCCGGCCGAACTGCTCGAGCTGACCCACGTGCTGCTCGTGAACGAGCACGAGGCCGCCGCGCTCGGGGACCACGGCGTCGCGCGGTCGATCGTCACCCGTGGTGGTGCCGGCTGCGTCGTGCACGATCGCGGTGCCGATCCGGTGTCGATCGACGCCGTGCGGGTCGAGCCGGTGGACACCACGGGCTGCGGCGACGCCTTCATGGGTGCGGTGGCGCTGCGCCTGGCCACCGGGGACACCCTCGTCGACGCCGCCCGGTTCGCGGTGGGGGTCGGGGCGTACGCCGCGACCAAGCCGGGCGCGCAGGCCTCGTACCCGACCACCGCCGAGCTGGAGGCGTTCCTGCGGGCGTGACCCGCGCCTCCTGGCCGTGGGGTGACTGCGCGGCCCACTAGCGTTGGGTCCATGCGCGTGGGAGTCCTCGACATCGGGTCCAACACCGGCCACCTGCTCGTCGTGGACGCCCACGGCGGCGCTGCGCCGCTGCCGGCGTCCTCGTTCAAGCAGCCGCTGCGGCTGGCCGAGCACCTCGACGACTCGGGCGCGGTGACCCAGCAGGGGATCGACGCCCTGACCACCTTCGTCGCCGACGCGGTCCGCGTCGCCGAGGAGCGCGGCTGCGAGGACATGCTCGCGTTCGCCACCTCGGCGGTGCGCGACGCCGGCAACTCCGAGGCCGTGCTCGCCCACGTCGAGGCCTCCACCGGGGTCGAGCTGGCCGTCCTGTCCGGCTCGGACGAGGCCCGGCTGACGTTCCTGGCCGTGCGCCGCTGGTTCGGCTGGTCCGCCGGTCGCCTGGCGGTCTTCGACATCGGCGGGGGCTCGCTCGAGATCGCCGGCGGTGCCGACGAGGCACCGGACGTCGCGTGGTCGATGCCGATCGGTGCCGCCCGGCTGGCGCGCTCCTACTTCTCGGCCGGCACCCCGACCGAGGACGACGTCCGCCGCATCCGGCACGAGATCCGCGTGGAGATCGCCCGTGACGCCGGACGGTTGCTCCGCTCGGGGCGTCCGGACCGTGCCGTGGCGACCTCGAAGACCTTCCGGTCGATCGCCCGCATCTGCGGTGCCGCGCCGTCCGCTGCCGGGCCCCTCGCGCCCCGTGCCCTCGACGGCGCGGTGCTGCGGCAGCGCCTGCCGGAGCTGCTCACGATGTCGGTCGACGAGCTCGCGGCGCTGCCCGGCGTCTCACCGAGCCGCGCACACCAGGTGGTGCCCGGCGCGCTCGTCGCCGAGGCGTGCCTGGACATCTTCGACCTGCCGGCCCTCGAGATCTGCCCGTGGGCACTGCGCGAGGGCGTCATCCTCGAGCGGCTCGATCAGCTGTCGGTGCTCGGGACCCCGTAGCGACCCGTCGATCTAGCCGCGCGGCTGCCGGACCGGCTGCTGCCGTTGCTGTTGCGGTTGCTTCGGCGGTGCGAGCAGCCACGGACGGATCAGCTTCGTCACGAACGGCAGCACCCAGAACGTCATGATCGGCGTGAGCACGACGGTCGTGATGAGCACCCGGGGCAGGATCGCGACGTGCGCGAACGCGGGGACGAGCCAGGCCATCAGGTACGTGAAGGCGAGGTTCACCGGGAAGAAGCCGAGCCAGATGCTCACGGACTGCTTCCACCGCGGGGGAGCGCTCGAGGCCGGAGCGTCCTGCGGGACGTCGAACCACCCCTCGATGCCGGTGCGCTTCTCGACGCGGGACTCCACCACCAGGTCACGGCCCAGGTCGAGCCACCGCAGCCGGTCGTCGGAGTTCTCCCACGTCGCCAGGGAGTCGTGGTCGGCGAACCGGTAGAGCATGTGCCACTCGCGCGACTGCGCCCGGGAACGCACCCACCCGGAGCCGAGGAAGCCCGGGTAGCGGTTCGCCAGGTTCACCCCGGACTGCACCCAGCGGGTGGCCTCGGGGATGCGGTCGGGTTCGACCAGGCGGGTGACGGAGACGGTGACGGGTGGGCCATCGGTCGCGGGTGGCGACGACAAGGCCCCAGGCTCTTCTGGAGTCATGTGCCCAGTGTCGCGGACCCGTGTTTCCGGCTCGTGACACGTGCCTCGCGCGCCGGCTGAACGGATCCGCGTCGTCCTTCGACCACCGTCCCAGGTGGGTGCAAGACGATCATCTGGCGAACGCACCACCGAGAGGACCCCGATGCCCCACCCCGAGCCCACCACCACCCTCATCGCCACCGTCGACGGGCCCGACGGCGGCACGTACGAGGTGCGGCGGCTGACGCTCCCGGTGGGTGCGTCGACCGGCTGGCACCAGCACGACGCACGCCAGACGGGTCTCGTGGTGCGCGGTGCGCTGACGCACGTCACCGAAGAGGCCACTCGGGTCGTCGGGCCGGGGCAGGCCCTGGTCGAGGAGCCGCGCATCGTGCACGACGGCCGCAGCACCGGCACGGAGGACGCCGAGCTGCTCTACGTCGCCCACCTGCCGGCAGGTGCAGCGGCGTCGACCCCGGGCGAGGCGCCAGCCAACGAGGGGCCGGCCCGCAGCGCGCTCGTGACGGTCCCGCTGGGGCGGCCGCAGTTCGTCCACGCCCTGCGCTACACCGCGATGTACGCGCCGAAGCCCTTCGCCGAGGCCCTGCTCGTCTACCGGGACAACGGCACGTACACGATCCTGTCCCCGGGTGAGGACCACCACGGCTGCTACGTCTCGGCGACCGATCCCGCCGAGGGGATGCGGCACGTCGCGTTCATGTCGTGGCCGTCCGCGGACTGGGGCCGGAACATCGCATCGCACACCCTGACCTTCGAGGCGGCGAGCGGCGCGTTCACCCAGGAGCTCCGGCTGCCGGGTGACCCGGTCCCGCGGGCGCAGTACGGGTACGCGGTGCCCGTCGAGGACCCGGAGTCGATCGACACCGGCGCCGGGTGGGCAGCGCTCCGCCAGCAGTACGCCGAGGTGTTCACCACGCTCGAGCGCCTGGCGGGCGGCGGGTCGACCGCGGCCTGAGCCGTCAGCTCGCCTGCTTCTTGGCGGCGGGCTTCTTGGCCGGGGCCTTATTCGCCGGTGTCTTCTTCGGCGCCGACTTCGCGGTGGCCTTCTCCGTCGTGCTCTCCGCGGCCTTCTTGGCGGGCGCCTTCTTCGCCGGCGACTTCCTGCCGGAGCTGGACGTGCCGGAGCCGGACGTGCCCGAGCCGGAACCGGACGACGACCGTGACGTCGACGACGAACGCGACCCCGAGCCTCCTGTCCGCTTCTTGTCGACGGACGCACGCAGGGCGGCCATCAGGTCGAGCACGTCACCGCCCTCGTCGTCGTCCTCGTCGTCTTGCTGCTCGCCGAAGGTCTTCTCGGTGTCGATGTCGTCGCCCGCCTCGAGCTTGGCGTCGATCAGCTGCTGCAGTTCCTCCTGGTAGGAGTCGGTGTAGCGGTCGGGGTCGAAGTCGGTGGACATGCTCTCGACGAGCGAGGACGACATCTTCAGCTCGTTGGCGCTGACCTTGACCGACGTGTCGAGCGCCGTGAAGTCGGCCGCGCGGACCTCGTCGCCCCAGAGCAACCCCTGCAGCAGGATGACGTCGTCATGCACCCGGAGGACCCCGAGCCGCGTCTTCTGGCGCAGGGTGAACTGCACGATCGCCAGGCGATCGGTCTTCGCCAGGGTCTCGCGCAGCAACACGTACGCCTTCGGGGAACGTGAGTCGGGCTCCAGGTAGTAGGTCTTCTCGAACATCATCGGGTCGACCTGCTCGACGGGCACGAACTCGAGCACCTCGACCTCGTGCGACTGCTCCTCGGGGAGCTGCTTGAAGTCGTCCGCGGTGAGCACCACGGTCTTGTCACCGTCGTCGTAGGCGCGCTGGATGTCGGCGTACTCGACCTCGTGGCCGAACTCGCACACCCGCTTGTACCGGATGCGGCCCTTGTCGTCGTCGTGGACCTGGTGCAGGGACACGTCGTGCGTCTCGGTGGCCGCGTAGACCTTGATGGGCACGTTGACGAGCCCGAACGCGATGGAGCCCTTCCAGATCGACCTCATGCGCACATGATGCCCGCCCGCATGCGTGCGTGCCCGGAGCCGACGGTTCCTCCACAGGTCCGCCGTCCGGGGGATCGTTCCACGGATGTCCGGTTCGCTGGACCGCCGCGAGGCCGGCGCGAGCACGATGGGCCCATGAGCCAGCTCGACAAGCAGGACCCGCGCGACCAGTTCCCCCGTCCGCCGTTCCCCGCGCAGACCCAGCAGGGGTCCGGGCTGGCGAGTGCGATGGACCCCGCCCCCGACCACGGCGAGACGAGCTACCTGGGCACCGGGCGGATGCGCGGGTACCGGGTGCTCGTCACGGGCGCGGACTCCGGCATCGGGCGCGCCGCGGCGATCGCGATGGCGAAGGAGGGCGCCGACGTCGCCCTGAACGCCCTGCCCGAGGAGCGCGAGGACCTCGAACAGGTCCGCGACGTCATCGGTGACCTCGGGCGCAAGGCCGTGCTGTTGCCCGGCGACCTGACGGACGAGGCATTCTGCGACGTCCTGGTGCAGGACGCCGTCAGCGAGCTCGGTGGCCTGGACGCGCTCGTGCTGGTCGCCGGCCACCAGCAGGTGCACCAGGACGTCACCGAGCAGAGCACCGAGGACTTCGACCGGACGATGAAGGTCAACCTGTACTCGCTGTTCTGGCTCGTCCGCGCTGCCGTCCCGCACATGGCGCCGGGCAGCTCGATCGTCACGACCAGTTCGGTGTCGGCGTACCAGCCGCAGGACCGCATGATCGACTACGCCGCGACGAAGGCCGCGATCATCACGTACACGAACGGGCTCGCGCGGCAGCTCGCCAGCAAGGGCATCCGTGCCAACACGGTGGTGCCCGGGCCGGTGTGGACGCCCCTGCAGCCGATCAGCTACCCGGGCGACGAGATCGCGGCGTACGGCCAGGACACCCCGTTCGGTCGTCCCGCCCAGCCCGTCGAGCTCGGCAGCGCCTACGTCTACCTGGCCGGGCCCGAGTCGTCGTACACGTCCGGCACGACCCTGACGGTGGCGGGAGCGACCGGGGTGGCGCTGTGAGTCCCGCCTCGCGCAAGACCGTCGTCCTGGTCGGCGACCGTCGGCTCGCGCTCACGAACACCGACAAGGTGCTCTACCCCGAGACCGGCACCACGAAGGGTCGGGTGATCGAGTACTACGAGCGGGTCGCGCCGTGGATGATCCCGCACGTCAAGGACCGCCCCGTGACCCGGAAGCGCTGGGCCAACGGCGTCGACGGCAAGGTCTTCTTCGAGAAGAACCTGCCCGACTCGGCCCCCGACTGGGTGCGGCACCACACCATCCACCACTCGGAGCACGACAACGAGTACCCGATCGTCGACGACCTGCCGACCCTGGTGTGGATGGCGCAGCAGGCCGCGCTCGAACTGCACGTCCCGCAGTGGCGGTTCGGTCCCCGCGGTGCGCAGCAGCACCCGGACCGGCTCGTGCTCGACCTGGACCCCGGTGACGGCGTCGGGCTGCCCGAGTGCGTCGAGGTCGCCGTGGCCGCGCGCGAGATCCTGCACGGCATGGGACTCGACCCGTACCCGGTGACGTCCGGCTCCAAGGGCATCCACCTGTACGCGGCCCTCGACGGCAAGGCGACGACGGCGCAGGTCTCCGACGTCGCCCACGAGCTGGCCAAGGCCCTCGAGACGGACCTGCCGGACCTGGTGCTGTCGTCGATGAGCCGTGCCGAGCGGACGGGCAAGGTCTTCGTCGACTGGTCGCAGAACAACGGCAACAAGACGACCATCGCCCCGTACTCGCTGCGCGGCCGCGAACGGCCGACGGTCGCGGCACCACGCACCTGGAAGGAACTCGAGGAACGCGGGCTCGCGCAGCTCACGTTGGACGAGGTCCTCGAACGCCTGGAGGCCCGTGGGGACTTCCTGCACCCGGTCGCCTCCGCCTCGCTGGCCGTCGGGCGCGACGACCACGGTCACTGGGACAGCGACCGCACCGAGCGGGCGAACGACGCCGAGCAGCCCGCCCGCGACCGGCTCGCCGCCTACCGGGCCAAGCGGGACGCCTCGAAGACGCCGGAACCCGTGCCGGAAGGTGCCCCGACGGTGCGGAAGGACGGCACACCGACCTTCGTCGTCCAGGAGCACCACGCCACCCGTGACCACTACGACTTCCGGCTCGAGCACGACGGCGTGCTGGTGAGCTGGGCACTGCCGAAGGGCGAACCGACCGATCCCGGCAAGAACCACCTGGCCGTGCAGACCGAGGACCACCCGCTCGAGTACGGCTCGTTCGAGGGCACGATCCCGAAGGACGAGTACGGCGGCGGCACGGTCACGATCTGGGACGACGGCACCTACGAGCTCGAGAAGTGGCGCGAGGGGCAGGAGGTCATCGTCACCCTGCACGGTCGGACCGGCGGCGCTCGCCGCCTCGCGCTGCTGCACACCCGCGGCCGGGGCGGGGGCGACGAGAAGAACTGGCTCATCCACCGCACGAAGGAACAACCCGAACGGCTGGCGGACGGCGGCAGCGGTGCCGGGCCGGCGGTGGCGCGCACCGCACCCGGCGGGTCCGACGGGCGGCGACGGATCACCCGGGCGGCGGACGCCGAGACCCCGCCGTCGGAGCGCCGGACGATGCAGGCGACCCTGGACAAGGGCGAGACCCGGCTGGACCCGGCGGACTGGGCGTTCGAGATGAAGTGGGACGGGGTGCGGGCGCTCGCAACCGTCCGCGACGGATCGGTCACCGTGCGCAGCCGCAACGACAACGACCTGACGGCGCAGTACCCGGAACTGCAGGAACTGGGGGAGCGGGCCGGGGTGGACGGGGTCTTCGACGGTGAGATCGTGGCCGTCGACGACCGCGGCCGACCGTCGTTCCAGCTGCTCCAGAACCGGATGGGGCTGACGAAGGCGCGTGAGGTCCGGAGCGCGCAGGAGACCACCCCGGTCCGGTTCCTGCTCTTCGACGTGCTCGAGGCGGACGGGCACGAGCTGACTCGGCTCGGGTACGACGCCCGGCGCCAGGCGCTCGAGACCGTCGTGCAACCGGGTGGTGCGATCGACGTGCCGCCGGCGGTGCAGGGTGAACTCGACGCGGTGCTGGCCGCCTCGCGCGAGCAGGGCCTCGAGGGCGTCGTCGCGAAGAAGCGGTCGTCGAAGTACGCCGAGGGCCGTCGGTCCGAAGCCTGGCTGAAGCGCAAGCACCACGCCACCCAGGAAGTCGTCGTCGGCGGCTGGAAGCCGGGCAGCGGTCGGCGTGCCGGCGGGATCGGATCGCTGTTGCTCGGGGTACCCGGCCCGGACGGACTGGAGTACATCGGCAAGGTCGGCACCGGGTTCCGCGACCGCGACCTCGACGAGATCGGCGATGTCCTCGCACCACTGGCACGGAAGACCTCACCGTTCGTCGACGTCCCACGGCCCGACGCGCGGGACGCCCACTGGGTCACGCCGGAGCGCGTCGGCGAGGTCGAGTTCGCCGAGTGGACGGGTGACGGGCGGCTCCGGCAACCGTCGTGGCGGGGATGGCGGGTCGACAAGGACCCGGACGACGTCGTGCGGGAGTCCTGACGCGCTGGCCGGCCGCGGCCGGCGCATGCATCCGCATGGGTCCGCCCCTGGCGAAATTCCGTCCCCCGTGCGACGCTCGGGCGGGGGACGATTCCGGCAACGACGCCGGGGTCCGGCCACGGACTGTTACGTTCGCCGAGACGAAGGGGGCTCAGGGGATGAACTCGAGCAAGTACCTGCCGCCGTTCACGGCCGCAGAACGCGTCGCGATCACCGGGGACGACCTGTCGCAGCGGATCGTCGAACCGCGCAGCAGCACCACGGAGACCGAGGTCCGGTACGCGGACTTCCTCGCCGACGAGGACGACGACTGACGAGAACGGTGGCCTGACCCGCGCGGCGGCCCGGCGGCTCCGTGGTGGCGGAACGGGTCGGCGGACCCGACGGCCCGCACGCTGGATCAGGGAGCGCACGGACCGCCGCCGGGGCACGCGGCCAGCCGGTTCAGGGAGACCGGCCGCACGGCCCCGCACCGGGCGCGCAGCAGCGCAACCGATGGGTCCACTGGTGGGACGCACCGAGTGAGCGGATCGTCACACGCGAAGACGAACGAATCGCCGGGCGACCTGGATGGTCGCCCGGCGATTCCGTCGGTGTGGGGAGTGCTTTCGGGACAGTACCGGGTCAGTACCGGGTCACGCCGCGGGGGCGGGTCCGTCGGCGGGCTCCGCGTGGTCGGCCACGGGGGCATCCTCGTCGATGAGCGCGTCCTCGTCCGGCTCCACGACCTCGGCCGCGGCGGCCTTGGCCTCGTCGATGGACTCCTGAGAACGGCGGAGCAGGTCGTCGTCGTGTGCTGCCTGATCGGTCATGCCCAGCAACCTACGCGGGCGTCCCTGTGTCGGCGTCCCGACGTCGCGCACCGTTCGTCGGGTCGTGGCGGCCGGTCTGCGGCGGCTCGAAGTCGACGGCGGACGTCGGTGCGGGCGTCGAGGGCATCGCCGGGGCAGCCGGGGCACCGAAGGCGTCAGCGGCGTCGAGCACCGCACGGGTGGCGGCGACGGCGGTGCGGAGCGCGTCACGGACGGGCATCGCACGGTGCGCCGGGGTCCGGACCTCGACGCCCCACGGCTCGTCGAACCCGAGTTCACGCACCGTCCGGACGAGGCCGGGCAGGTCCCACGCCCCGGCACCGGGCAGGTACCGCGCGGTCCGGGACTCCTCGGCCAGGGTCATCCCGCTCGGGGTGTGCAGCAGTCCGTCGCTCAGCTCGACGGCTGCGAGGACCCCCGGTGCGACGCCCTGCCGGATCGACGCGAGGGTCGAACCGCCGCGGAGCGCGTGCATGGCGTCGAGGAGCAGCCCGCCGTTCGGGTGCCCGGCAGCGGCGACGAAGCGTGCGGCCCGTTCGATCGTGGGCAGGTTGGACCACGGCTCCGGCTCGAGCACGATCTGCGCCCCGACGGCCTCGGCCTGGTCGGCGAGCGCGACCCAGTCGTCGGCCATCGTCGCAGGGGAGGCTCCGGGCAACGAAGTGTCGGCACGGACCACCACCTGCCAGGCGCTCAGGGTCGCGGCGGCCTCGAGCACCACCCCGCGATCGGCGTCTTCGTCCTGGGTGCGGCTCGCGCAGGTCCACCACCGGTCGAGCGGTCCGAGCTGGACCCAGACGATGCCGGCCCCGTCGAGCATGCGGCGGAGTTCGGCGAAGCCCGTCGTGGCACGGACCTCGTGCAGGTCGTCGAGGGACAGTGACAGGCCGGCGAACCCGGCGGACCCCACCGCGTGCACGCGGTCGCGGACGCTCTCGTCGCCCGCCCACGTCCAGGACGTGGCGAGCAGGTCGTGTTCCAGCACGGTCGTACCTCCGGCAGTCCCGGGGTGTCCGCGTCGCCCCGTCGCGATGCGCCGCCCCGTGTCCGCCGCGGGCCCCACCCGCGACGATGCCCAAGGATTACCCGTGCTGCCTGCGAAGGCTCCCAGCCCGTCGACACATCGGCGACACGTGGCTCAGACGATCCGGGTCCGGACCTCGCCGACACCGGCGATCGTGCCGATGAGCACCGAGCCGCGTTCGAGCACGCCGACGCCGTCGGGGGTGCCGGTCATCAGCAGGTCGCCGGGCGCGAGCGACACCGACCGCGAGACCGCCGCGATCGTCTCGGCGACCGACCAGATCTGGTCGGCCAGGTCGCCCGCCTGCCGGAGTTCCCCGTCCACCGTCAGCTCGATCGCGCCGCTGGTCGGATCGACCGCGTCCGCCGGGGTGATCGCGCCGATCGGTGCCGAGGCATCGAAGCCCTTCGCGGTGTCCCACGGGCGCCCGAGTCGCTTCGCCTCGGCCTGCAGGTCACGGCGGGTCAGGTCGATGCCGACGGCGTAGCCCCACACGTGGGCGAGGGCACCGGCGACGGCGATGTCCGCGCCGCCGGTGCCGATCGCGACGACGAGCTCGACCTCGTGCTCCAGTTGCTGGGTCAGGGGCGGGTACGGGGTGTCGGCGTCGTCGACCACGACGGCGTCGGCCGGCTTGGTGAAGAAGAACGGCGGCTCGCGGTCCGGGTCGTGGCCCATCTCGCGGGCGTGCGCCGCGTAGTTCCGGCCGACGCAGAACACACGGCGGACGGGGAACCGCGCGCCCGTCGTCGTGGGCACGGTCGGGAGGCTCGGGGCCGGGATGACGAGTTCGGTCACGGTCCCAGCGTGGCAGGCTCGCATGGCGTCGGTTCAGCCCTCACCGAAGGACGCCTCGTCCTTGAGCTTCCGCGCTCGTGCGCGCTCCTGCCGTTCGCGCCATTCGATCCGCGCCTGACGGAGCTCTTCCTCGGCGCCCTTCGCCCGCATCATGGGCCCGTAGTGCGGGTCTGCCAGCAGTGCGGGCGTCGTCAGTTCACGTCCGTCGAGCCAGCGCTTGAAGTCCTTGTCACTCAGCTTCGAGATCATCGTTCGCTCCTTCGATCGTCGCTGCGGTCAGGTCGTCGAGCGCCCGGCCGACCCAGCGGTCGTCCGCGGTCGTCCAACTGCGGCTCACCAGCGCAGCTGCCATCACACCGGCGGCCGCGCGCGTTCCTTCGTCGTCCGAGGTCGCCCGGTCGGCGACCCACGACCAACGCTGCCACCACAGGTCGCGGTGCACCGAGAACTCTGCATTTCGCCGTCCTGCGCGCCCGTCGAGCACCGAGGCGACGAGCGCACCCAGCGCGACGGACGCGCTCGTGACCGACACGAGCGCACTGATCCAGCCGATGTCCATGCCGGAACCCTGACAGCACGGAACCGGCCACGCGGCGGGCGTGACCGGTCCTGTGGAGGAGTGCGTCAGTTGCCGGGCGCGGCCGCCTCGGTCTCGCCCGCACCCGGGTCGCCGCCGGTCCCACCGCTGGCGGGTTCGTCCTGCGGCCATCCCGCGAACTCCCAGCCCGCGAGCGACGGGTGGTCCTCGCCCTTCGTGTACGCGAACGTCCGTGCAGCGTCACGCGCCTCGGACAGCTTCGTGAGCAGGTCGGCGTGCGCCTCGGCGTCCACCCGTGTCAGGGCGTCGTGGGCCAGGGCGAAGCGGTCCATCTCGTTGCGCATGAGCATGTCGAACGGCGAGGTCGTCGTGCCCTGCTCGAGGAACCCGTGCACGTGCAGGTCGTCGTGCCCGTTCCGGCGGTACGTCAGCTGGTGCACGAGCGTCGGGTACCCGTGGAACGCGAAGACCGTGGGCGTGCCGGGCAGGAAGAGCGCGTCGTACTGCTCGTCCGGGATCGGGTGCTCGTGCTTGCGCGGGTCGCCGAGCGCCAGCAGGTCGACGACGTTGAGGACGCGGACACCGACCCCGGGTGCGTGCTTCCGGATGATGTCCGTGGCGGCGACCGCCTCGACGGTGGGGACGTCACCGGCGCACGCGAGGACGACGTCGACCCTGCCGACGGCCTGCTCGGTGCCGGCGAAGTCCCAGACCCCGAGTCCTGCGTCGGCGTGCGCGACGGCGTCCTCGAGGGACAGGAAGACCGGCTCCGGGTGCTTGCCCGCGACGATCACCTCGATGCGGTCCGTGGTCTCCATGGCGTGGGCGGCGACGGCGAGCAGGGTGTTGGCGTCGGCCGGCAGCTTGATCCGCACGAGGTCCTGCTGCTTCGACGCGACGACGTCCAGGAACCCGGGGTCCTGGTGGGAGAAGCCGTTGTGGTCCTGCCGCCAGACGTGCGACGACAGCAGGAGCGACAGGTTCGACACCGGTGCCCGCCAGTCGATGTCGGTCGAGGACTCCAACCACTTGGCGTACTGCCCGACCATCGAGTCGATGATGTGGGCGAACGCCTCGTAGGTGTTGAGCATCCCGTGCCGACCGGACAGCACGTACCCTTCGAGCATGCCCTCGAGCAGGTGCTCGGACAGGACCTCGGTGACCCTGCCGCGGGGGGAGAGGTGCTCGTCGCCCGGCGCACGCTGGGCACGCCAGACGCGGGTGGTGACGTCGAACACGGCGTCGAGCTTGTTCGAGATGGTCTCGTCCGGACCGAACAGCCGGAAGGTCGAGGCGTTCTTCTCGATCAGGGCGGCGAGCCAGGGGCCGAGCGTGCCCGTGGCGGACGCTTCGGTGCCGACCTCGACCGCGTACGGCTCGAGGGGTGGGCGGTCGAGCGCGGTCCGCACCCGGCCGCCGTTGCCGTGCGGGGTGGCGCTCATCCGCTCGTCGCCGGTCGGGCGGATCGACGTCATGATGCCGACCGGGTGGCCGTCCTGGTCGAAGAGCTCCTCCGGGCGGTACGAGCGCATCCACTCCTCGAGCTGGGCGCGGTGACCGTCGTCCTCGCGCACGGCCGGCAGTGGCACCTGGTGTGCACGGAAGGTCCCCTCGACCTGTTCACCGTCGACCACCTTCGGGCCGGTCCAGCCCTTCGGGGTGCGCAGCACGATCATCGGCCACCGCGGACGCAGGGCCGCGGCGCCGGCGGGCTGGCCGGCGGCGGCACGAGCGGCCTGGGCACGTGCGGCGGCCTGGATGTCGTCGATGCCGGCGAGGGCGCGTCGCAGGGCGCCGTCGAACAGGGCGTGGACCGCGTACGGGTCGTCGTCGACGCGGCGGGAGTCGACCACGATCGGGTCGTACCCGAGCCCGCGGAAGTACGCGGTGAGGTCCTCGTCGGGGATGCGTGCCAGGACCGTCGGGTTCGCGATCTTCCAGCCGTTGAGGTTGAGGATCGGCAGGACTGCTCCGTCGGAGACCGGGTCGAGGAACGTGTGCGCCTGCCACGACCCGGCGAGCGGACCGGTCTCGGCCTCACCGTCGCCGACCACGCACGCGACGACGAGGTCGGGGTTGTCGAGCGCCGCACCGTACGCGTGGGAGAGCGAGTAGCCGAGCTCGCCGCCCTCGTTGATGGACCCGGGGGTCTCCGGGGCGGCGTGCGAGGGGATGCCGCCGGGGAACGAGAACTGTCGGAAGAACCGCTGCAGGTCGACATCCTGGTACAGCTCGTTCCACGTGCCGTCCAGCCAGGCGTTCGCGTTCATCGCCGGGCCGCCGTGTCCCGGGCCGCAGATGTACAGGAACTCGCGACCGGTCTCCGCGATCAGCGCGTTGCAGTGCGCGTAGACGAGGTTCAGGGCGGGCGAGGTCCCCCAGTGCCCGAGCAGCCGCGGCTTGACGTCGTCGGGTTCGATCGGCCGGGTGAGCAGCGGGTTGTCCAGCAGGTAGATCTGCCCGACCGTCAGGTAGTTGGCGGCGCGCCACCAGGCGTCGACCGCCCGGAGCCGGTCGGTGGTGGAGATGTGTGCTGGAGCCATGGGTACACGGTACGAAACACCGGGTTGCTGCACCTCAGGAAACTCGTCCAAACCGTTCGGGCAGCGGCGCCGAATGACTTGCACAGGGCAAAAGCCCAGGGCGCTCTCCGGTCGCAGTTGGCCGGTACTCAGCGCGTGCACAGTGCACGTTCGGCCACCGGCCGGAGCGCCTCCAGAGCAAAGGACTGATCACGATGCGCAAGAGCCTCAAGACCTCCATCACCCTCGCCACCACCGGCGCCCTCGTGCTGGGCG
>NZ_JARVRN010000014.1:0-62229 GCF_030209655.1 Curtobacterium sp. MEB011
CACCGAACAACACCGACCGCACACACCGACCAACCCCGCACCGTGCCCACCACGCCGCCCCGCCCCCGCGCCAGATCCGCACCGTGCGAGATCCGCCAACCCGTGCGACATTGCCCACCCCGTGCCACGCCACAACCCCGCACCGAACAACCCCGACCGCACACACCGACCAACCCCGCACCGTGCCGCGCGCGCCGCCCCGGTATGTCGGTCACGCACGAGATGATCGTCCCTGTCCCGCCAGACCCGCACCACCGCACCACCGCACCACGTTCCGCCCCGCACCACCTGGAGTCCCACCGCATGACGTCCCGCCGACGCCGCAGCCGCATCACCCTGACCTCCGTCCTCGTCGTCCTGGCCCTCGCCGTCGGCGGGTACGCCCTCGACGCCACCGGGGCCCTCGGCCCGGACGCCGACGCGGCCGGCACGACCGACGCGGCCGGCACGACCGCTGCGGGCGGCCCCACAGCCGTGGAGACGACCACGATCGGACCGCAGGACGCGTCGTCGGGGGCGAGCCCGACCTCCAGTCCGACCGTCAGCCGCGGAACCGACGCCGACGCGGTCCGCGCACGCACCCAGCTCGCCGACCTCCCCGTCAAGGGCAAGGCGGCGGCCACCGGCTACGACCGCACCGGCGACTTCGGCAGCGCCTGGCTCGACGTCGACCACAACGGGTGCGACACGCGGAACGACGTCCTCGCCCGCGACCTGGCCGGCATCACCCGCGAGGGTCGCTGCAAGGTCCTCACCGGCACCCTCGTCTCGCCGTACACCGGTGCGCGGGTGGACTTCGTCCGCGGCAACACGACCTCGACGCTCGTGCAGATCGACCACGTCGTCGCGCTCGAGAACGCCTGGCGCACCGGAGCCCAGCGCCTCACCGAGACCGAGCGGCAGGCACTGGCGAACGACCCGGTGAACCTGTTCGCCGTCGACGGCCGGTCCAACTCGCAGAAGGGCTCCGGCGACGCGGCGACCTGGCTCCCCGCGAACAAGGCGTTCCGCTGCACCTACATCGAGCACCAGGTCACGGTGAAGACGAAGTACCACCTGTGGGTGGCCCCGGCGGAGCGGGACGCGATGGAACGCGTGCTCGGCGCCTGCTGACGTCGGGCGGCCCGGCGCCGCTGAGTGTCAGCCTGGAGGCCCGGCGCACCTCCGCCCCGCGTGGCAGGCTGCGGACATGGCTGAGCAACTCACAGTGCCGCAGGCGTTCGCGCTCCTCCAGGTCGAGCCCGGCGGCCGCAAGTCCCTCGACGGGCAGACGCTGGACACCGGTCTCGCGGGCGCGGTCCTCGCGGACCTCGCACTCCGCGGTGTCGTCTCGCTGCAGGACGGCCTGGTCACCGTCTTCAACGGCGCCGCCACGGGAGACCCGGTGCTCGACGGCGTCGTCGGGTCGATCGCGGCATCGGGTGCGCCGCGCAAGGCGAAGTGGTGGGTGAGCCGGCTCGGCAAGCAGCGGCTGCGCGACGACGTGTTCGCCGGCCTCGTCGCCAGGGGCATCATCAGCGTCGAGCAGGGCAAGGTGCTCGGCCTCTTCCCCACCACGAAGCACCCGGAGCGCGACGGAGCCCCGGAGGCACTGCTGCGATCGGGCATCGCGGACGTGCTGGCTCGGCGGGCGGGCCCGACACCGTTCTCCGCCGCGGTCATCGGGCTGCTCGACGCGACGAACACGCTCCGCAAGCAGTTCGGCGCGGTCGACAAGGGTCTGGTCGAGGAGATCACCTCGGGCACCTGGGCGAGCCCCGCGGTGCAGGCCGTGCTCGAGCAGATCCGAGCCGCGGCGATGATCGTCATCATGGCGGCGACCACCGCGACGGCAACCACGATCATCACGAGCTGAGGTCGGCCGCGGGCACCTGCTGGGCACCCACTGACGAGGCCGTTGCGCGACAGGTGTAGTCTAATTTTATCGATGCGGATGCATTGATCGGACTCGCTGCTCCACCGCGGACCCCGAGCCCTTCACCGTCGAAGACCTCAGGAGGCCTCCCCCATGCCCGAAACCACCACCGGCACCACCCGCTTCACCGACCGTGTCGTCCTCATCACCGGCGGCGGCTCCGGCCTCGGCCGTGCGACCGCCGTCCGCCTGGCCGCCGAGGGCGCTGCGCTCTCCCTCGTCGACGTCTCCGAGCAGGGACTCGAGGCGACGAAGACCGCCGTCCTCGACGCCACCCCGGACGCGCAGGTCCTGACGACCGTCGCCGACGTCTCCGATGAAGCCCAGGTCGACGCCTACGTCAGCGCCACGACCGAGCGCTTCGGCCGCATCGACGGCTTCTTCAACAACGCCGGCATCGAGGGCAAGCAGAACCCGACCGAGTCCTTCACCGCCGCCGAGTTCGACAAGGTCGTGTCGATCAACCTGCGGGGCGTGTTCCTCGGGCTCGAGAAGGTCCTCAAGGTCATGCGCGAGCAGGGCTCCGGCATGGTCGTGAACACCGCGAGCGTCGGCGGCATCCGCGGCATCGGCAACCAGTCCGGGTACGCCGCCGCCAAGCACGGCGTCGTCGGACTCACCCGCAACTCGGCCGTCGAGTACGGTCGCTACGGCATCCGCATCAACGCCATCGCCCCCGGGGCCATCTGGACGCCCATGGTCGAGAACTCGATGAAGCAGCTCGACGCGGAGAACCCCCGCAAGGCGGCCGAGGAGTTCATCCAGGTCAACCCGACGAAGCGCTACGGCGAGGCCCCCGAGATCGCCGCAGTGGTCGCGTTCCTGCTCTCCGACGACGCGTCCTACGTCAACGCGACGGTCGTCCCGATCGACGGCGGGCAGTCGGCCGCGTACTGAGTCCGTCACCTCCGACACCCGGCGCACGTCCCCGTGCGCTGGGCGTCGACCTGGAGGCGCGGCTCGGCCCCGCCGTGTCCTGCGGGCGTGACAGCATGGTCGGCGTGAGCAACGACGAGACGAACGGATCAGCCTTCGGCCGAGGCGTCGACAAGACCCCGCCGACCGCTGCCGCCGAACTGCGACGGAGGATGGCCGCCTCTCCGGCGGGCTTCCTGCGCAGCGCGGCGTGGGTGCCCTGGAAGCCGGCGGGCAGTCCGGAAGCCGGCAGCGTCGCCCACGTCATGATCCGTGACAAGCCGTTCGTGCCGGTCTTCACCGACCCCGGCGAACTCGCCGCCGGCCTGCCCGAGGCCGAGGGTCGCCCGGTGCCGATGTCCGAACTCGTGTCGGCGCTGCCCGAGGAGTTCGGCATCGTGGTCGACCCGACGAGTGCCGAGGCGGCGAACTTCCTGCACGCCGACGTCCTCGCGCAGATGCGGGTGCAGATGCAGAGCGGTGTCCCGACGAGCGACGACTGACCCGCTCCGCGTCAGGCACGGCATGCCACCGCCGCGGACACCACTCGGTGGACGCTTGAATAGCCATACCAATCAAGCATGCCGGGCAGGTCGGCCGCCACGGCATTCGCCCTCCTCCTGATCGAGTCGGACGGACGACGGTCCACAGACGTCCAGACGCTCAACCTGGACCCCGGCGGCGCGGTCCTCGCCGACCTCGCGCTCCGCGGAACGGCCTCGTTGCGATCCGGTCTCGTCGCCGAGGCCGACTGTTCGACTACCGGCGACGCGGTCCTCGACGAGCCGTCGACACCATCGCTGCGTCGGGCACCCCGCAAGGCGAAGTGGTGGGTGCAGCGACTCGGCAAGCACCCCCTGCACGAAGCGGCGATCGCGAGCCTGGCCGATCGGGGCGTCATCATGGTCAAGCAGGGGCGGACCCTCGGCACCTTCCCGACGACGAAGTACCCGGAGCAGCACGGCCGTCCTGAGGCGGTGCTCCGCTCCGGCTTCGCCGACGTGCTCGCGGGCTGCGCTGAGCCAACACCGTTCACCGCTGCCGTCATCGCTCTGCTCGATGCCACCGGTACTCTCCGGGAGCAATTCGGCGCGGTCGGCCGCGCACTCGTCGACGAGATCACCACCGGCAATTGCGCGAGCCCCGCGGTGAAGGCGGTGCTCGAGGAGATCCAGGCAACGGCGCCGGTCGCGATCAGGGCAGCGAACCCAGAGCCAACAAGCGCGGCCGTCTCGAGCTGGTCAGCCGAGCGCAGCGCGCAGGCGACCCTCAACCAGGCACGCCGAGCAGGTCGGCGCGAGGATGCCCGCGAACACCCGCAGTGCGTCGCCGCGGTCCGGCCCGTCGCTGGCCAGCACTGCCGTCATCGTCTCGAGCTCAGGTCATCCAGCGCCCAGATGCACGCGGACACAAACTGAACCGATTGAGACAACCTGCGGCGACCCCGCGCGGAGCCCCCCCCCCCCCCGCGTGCGTCCACAGCTCCCAAACCGCGCCAGCACCTACAGCTCTCTACCCCACGAAGTGGGTGGAGCCTGCGCTCACCTCACTGTCGCCACGGAGAGATCCTCACGATAGGCTCAAGGGGAAGGGGTGACATGCAAACCAATCAAACTGACCTCGCTCGCCTGCTAGTAGGGACGAAGGTCTTCGTTGTTCCGCAGTTCCAGCGCCACTACAAGTGGAAGGCTCCCCAGTGGAAGGAACTCTGGGACGACATAGTCGAGCAATACGATTCGAACGATGTGGCATCAGGTCGCCTCACCAAAGATGAAGGCCATTTTCTAGGAAGCATCGTACTTCATCCCGCACCTGGCCCAGCTTCGACCGTTTCTCGATACTGGGTGATCGACGGCCAACAGCGCCTCACGACCCTTCTCGTATTAATTTCGGTTCTACGCGACGTACGAGCAACGAAGCAGCCGACGTGGGATCCGAACACGTATACAAATCAATATCTTGCAAACCAGTACAATGGGGATGACCCTCATCGCCTCATTCCTGGCGCGAACGATCAAAGCGACTTCGAACGCACGGTGTATGGCCAAGAGCCGGCTGGTCAGATTGGCCAGGCATACGAATGGTTCAGGCGCCAGCTCGATTTGCGAATCGACGAAGATGCGTTCGACTTTGATCGGATGGAGAAGGCTGTTTTGCTGCGCCTTCTCCTGGTCGAGATCAATACCTCAGATGACGACAACATCAATCAGATCTTCAACACCATTAATCACTCAGGTATGCGCCTCAGTGCGATCGATCTGATTCGGAATCACAGCTTCATGCAGTTTGACGCCGCCGATGCCGGCTCGGTGTACGAGCAAACCTGGAAGCCAATGGAAGACCGACTGGGCGAGAGCGCTCTCGCCCAGTACCTGTGGGCTCAGCTGGTGCGCACGAACAGTAAAGCCACACAGAGAGATCTTTACGGACCGTTCCAAGCCCACCTCGCGGCGAGTGCACGCAAGAATGAACTCGCGATGTCAGCTGCGACGAGATTGGAGCTGAATAGGCTTCTCGAGGAGGTAGACAACTTCATCGTCGCCACTTCACCGTCGGCAACCGCATCGGCGGGGTTGCAAGAGTCGCTCAAACGAGTCCTGCGAGAGCTACAAGACTGGGGCAGCCAGACCTATTTGCCCATGGCTTTAGAGGTGCTCGCTCGGGTTTCCGCCAAGCGCATTTCCGCCGAAGAGGGCGCCGAAGTGCTGCGCCTCGTTCTGGCGTATCTCGTTCGACGAGGCGTGGCGGGTATCCCAAGCAACAATCTCAACAGGATCCTGTCCTCCTTGCCCTATGCCACCTCTTCTTCCGAGGACCTCGTCGGTGCGGTCCTGAAAGAACTCGGCAGCAGCGGTAAGTACTGGCCGCGGGATGCTGAGCTGCGCGAGCGCGGTCCAGCCACTCCGATTTACCGGACGCTACAGCCACGGCAGATCGTATACATCCTTGGCGAGCTCAACGACCGAATCGCACCCAACGAGCATGTCCGCCGGGACGACCTGGAGGTGGAGCACATCCTTCCCCAAGAGCTCTCAGATAACTGGCTCGCAATGCTCGACGCAAACGGGGTCTCCGTTGAACTCGCGGAATCCCGTACACATGTCATCGGGAACCTGACCATAACCGGCAGCAACGAACATTTGGCCCGGCGCGGACCGGCGGAGAAGGCAGAAATCCTGCATGATTCAAACCTTCCGCTGAATCGACAGTTCCCCTCGCAAACTTCCTGGACGCCACAGGCGATCGATATGCGATCAGAACAGCTCGTGGCGCAGATCATCGCTCGTTGGCCGATGGGGCAGGTGACCGCTGCGATCTCCGCCTCAGATACTGATGATGCACCGTCAAAAATCGATCTCTTGCTTCTCCTTGACGCAATGCCTGCCGATGCTTGCGCAGAAATCGCCGTCTTGGCGGATGCATTGGCCACCGCGGAAACCGCGGTACTAGAGGCTGTAGCGAATACGCCCTACCCCATCTTCGACTTGCAGGGCACCAAGGTGGTTGGTGGATTCTCCGAGATGGCTGCGTCGGATGTTGAATATGCGGCGCGTCTCGGTGCCAGCCAACTCATTGACTATGCGCAGGCTCTTGGCGCCGATGAACCTGAACTAGCATGAAGCGCCTTAGCCCCACTGGGCTTCTTGATGCCGCAACAATCCTGAGCCTCCTAGCCGCAATCCTCACGGCGTTGAAGGAAACCCTTTGGGTCGGTATCGCGATCGGCGGCCTGGCAGTTGTATTTGCGTTGATCTCATGGGCAAAACGACATCGAGAGAGGGGAACGCGGAGAAACCTTTTTGACACCATGCGCGACGAATTGATGCTTGATCGGATTCTCGATGCCGCGGCGAGAAGTTTGGATCTGGGTGGCCAGAACGGGTCGTGGAGGGTCTCACTCTATGAATTAGATCTTCAGGATGCGTGCTGGTTGTTGCGAGCCAGGGCGGCGAGCAATGAGTTGTTTGCGGACCGCTCGGATTATTCGCGCATCTCTCATGAGCAGAGCGTTCTCCGATCGTGCCTAAACGGAAGTGAGCGATCTGACGGGAAGTTCGATGAAATGCCCCCTCTCGATGCTCCGACCACTGATTCTTGGGCAACCACCATGAAGGCTTGGGGCTTCACGAAAACCACAACCAACCAGTTGAGGATGAAGAGCCGATCGTTCACAGGTGCGGTGTTCAAAGTCGGCCCACAGAATGGCCATCAAGTCACGCTCGGATTGATTGCGGAGAGCGAGTCGCCCGACGGTACTAACATCCGAAGCCTACAGGGCGGTCTCACTCGGCCGTTCTTCGAAGCAGTTGCGGAGCTGTTGACGCTGCGACACAAGTTCGAGGCCGAGAGCGCTGCAACCGCTCCGGTGTGACTGGCCGAAAAGCTACGAAAGCGCCTGCTCCGCTGAGCCGCAAAGACCGCTCAGCGGAGCGGACCGCCCTCAGCCCCGCGACTCGACGAGCTCGATGAAGCGGGACAACAGGGACAAGCCCGCGATCGACGGGGGCAGGCCCGTGGTCAGCGCTGGCGAGTGCACGAGGTACGCCGCCCACTTCGCCCGCGAGATCGCCACGTTCAACCGGTTGGGCATGAGCAGGAAGTCGAGCCCGCGCGGGATGTCCGCCGCACTCGACGCCGCCAGGGACACGATCGACACGACGGCCTCGCGGCCCTGGAACAGGTCGACCGTCCCGACTTGGGTCCCGGTGAAGCCAGCGCGGTCCAGCTCCTGCCGGATCAGGGCTCCCTGCGCGTTGTACGGCGCCACCACGATGACGTCCTCGTCGGTCAGGGCACGCGTACCGGAACCGTCCGTCCAGGTGCGACCGACGACGTCATCGACGAGCGCGACGACACGGGCGGCCTCCTCGGCCGACGACGTCGTGTTGCCCGCGTGGACGACCGGCACGGGGTGCACCCCGGCGTCGATGCCGTCGAGGTGCCGACCGGACACCATCGACGCCAGCTGCCCGTCGTAGGACAGGGCCGAGACGGACTCGGTCAGCGCGGGCTCCATGCGGCGGGTGCGGGCCAGGAAGTAGCCGAACTCCGGCGGCAGGACGTGCTGGCCGTCGGCGAGCCAGCCGAGCGCGGACTCGTCGACGGGCTCGGGGTGCGAACCCTGCGACACCTGCGGGAGCTGCTGGGGGTCCCCGAGCAGCAGGAGCCGGGTCGCCGCGACCGACGAGGCGATGGTCGGCGCGAGGGAGAACTGTCCGGCCTCGTCGATCACGAGTAGGTCGAGGGAACGACGCTCGATCGTCGACTCGTTCGCGAACGTCCACGCCGTGCCACCGACGACACCGCCGGTGCCCGAGGCCTCGCACGACGACAGGAACGCGGCGACCGCGGCACCGTTCTTGACGGGCGTCCACGCGGCGGCGTCGAGGTCGTCCTCGGTCGCGCCGGACTTCGGCACCTTCACGACCCGGTCCGCGGGGACTCCGGCGTTCACCACGGACGACAGGAAGTTCTCCGACGTCGCGTGGGACTGCCCGACGACGCCGACCCGCCAGCCGTACTCGCGGACGAGCCGTGCGACGACGTTCGACCCGACGTAGGTCTTGCCCGTGCCGGGAGGGCCCTGGATCGCCAGGTACGAGCGGTCGAGGCCGAGCAGGGTCGACACCACGGCCGACACCGTGTCGTCACCCTGCACCGGGACGATCGCACCGCGCGGGGGCACCCGGCGCAGCAGGTCGAGCGCAGGGTCGGGCAGCATCGCCGGCAGCTCGTCGAGCACGGCCTGCCCCCACCACGCGATCGCCTCCGGCTGGGGCTTCGCTCGGGGCGGTGCCGACGGGGCGAGGGCCACCGGGAACTCGTGGTGCGGCTCGCCACCGACGGGCAGGCCCTCTTTCACGAGGACCTCGACGGCATCGCCGTTGTCCCACACGTCCACGATCACGGCGCGCGACGACGCGCCCTTCGACCCGGGGCCCGGTGAGGCGACCGATGGCGGAAGCGGGTCGTCGTAGACCAGGTGGGGCGTGCCTCCAGGCCGGAGCCGCGAACCGGGCGCGAGCGTCCCCGACAACCGGAGTTCCCGCGACTGCGAGCGGGCACGCGGCAGCGTGTCCCAGTCGCGCTCGACGGACGCACGCTCCACGACCAGGACGTCACGCGTGTCGGCCCAGTCGTCGACCGGGTTCCGCAGGCGGTCGAAGTGGTCCTGCCAGAAGGTCTTCGCCTCGCGGCGGTGGTAGTCGATCGCGGCTGCGGCGAGCGCCAACGCGGTCTGGTCAGGGGTGCGGTCGAGGGCGTCGACGTCCTCGAGCTGCGCGGCCAGGGCGACGTACACCGGATTGGGTTCGCGCTCGACGGGGATCGGCGGGACCTCGAGCTCGAGTGCCGGGTCGGCCGCGTCCGGGTCGTCGGTGCGCAGCGAGCGGAGCCAGTCGCGCAGGCGCAGGGTCGAGCGGCAGTCGTAGGCGTTGTAGTCGGCGACCTGGTCGAGCATCCGCTGCCCTTCGACGGCGTCGCCGTTCCGGAGTTCCTCGATCGCTTCGACGTAGGCGGTGATGCTGTCGGCGGCGTTCGTGACGTCGCTCTCGCGCAGGTCATCGCCCATGTAGAGCGGCTCGAGCTTCTTGATCGAGTAGCTGTGGCTGCCGACGACCAGGGCCTTGCGGACGATCGGGTACAGGTCGACCAGGACGCCGGCGCGCAGCAGGTCGTCGACGGCCTCTTCGCCGACCCCGTGCCGGGCCGCGAGGGACAGCAGGTGTGTCCGCTCGTACGCCGCGTAGTGGTAGATGTGCATGCCCGGGTACTGCTGCCGCCGGGCCTCGATGAACGCGAGGAACTGCTCCAGCGCGACCCGCTCGTCGCGGATGGTGTGCGCCCAGAACGCGGTGAACTCGGCGCGGTCGTCGACCAGGCCGAACAGGTAGTCGAGGCCCCAGTGCACGCCGTCCTCGGTGTGCAGGGGGTCGCCCTCGAAGTCGAAGAACACGTCGCCAGGGTCGGGTGCGGGGATCGCGTCGAGCGCGCGGGCGTCGAGGACCTCGAAGCGCGGCGTCACGGGCTGGCCCGGCCCGTCGGCACCGTTCCGTCGGGCGGTCTCCGTCTCGATCTGGAGGCTCGCCTGACGTACCAGCCGATCCTGCGTCGCGCGGGACAAGCCCGGTACTGCCCGGGTGCGGACCGCCAGGTCGTCGATCGTCCGCACCTCGTGCTTGATCAGCTTCGCCCGTTGGTCGAGGCGCATGCCCGCGACGAGGACGAGGTCGCGGTGCTCGGCGACCTGGGTAGAGCAGACGTCGCATCGGCCACAGCTCGAGTAGCGCGGGTCGCCCCACCGCAGCGGTTCGTCTGCCGCGATGCGCTCGGCGATGACCCGCTGCAGTTCGGCGCGCTGCGTGCGGTACACCGGCGCGATGTCGGCGAGGTCGTGCGTGGTCGTCGTGCGGTCGCCGAGCACCAGGTGCACCTGCGCCCCGGTGGGGATGCCGTGTGCTTGCATCTGCTCGGCGTACGCGGCGAGCTGCAGCAGGGCGCTGATCTTGGCGTGGCGGGCGAGCTTGGTGTCGTAGACCTCGTACTCGCCGCGGTCGTTGCGGATGATGAAGTCCGCGAAGCCGATGAACCCGGGGGCGTCGGCTGTCGGCGCCGCGTGGAACGTCGGCTGGTACAGCACGTCGGCACCGTCGGCGAAGGCCTGTCGTGCTTCGGCTGCAGCGCGTGCGTAGTCCGGCGGTGCGGGGCGGTCGAACTCGACGACGTTGCGGGTCTGCTTGAGGATGTCGAGGTAGTCCAGCTCGTGCTGGTCCCCCAGCCGAGCCGTGCGCTCGAGCATGTCGTCGTGCACGTCGGGCAGGGCTTCCCCGCGACCGAGCTTGGCGTCGAGGCGGCGCAGGAACGCCCACTCGCAGGCCGACCACGTCGACAGGTCGCTGGGGCTGAGGACGACGCCGCCGTCACTCGTGATCTGCATCCTGCTCCCCCGTCTCGTGTGGTGCCCTGCGAGCCTAGGGGCGGCCGCCGACACGGTCGGCTATCGACGTCACGAACGACGAGCGGGCTGCTGCTACTGTCCCGCTGACGACAGGTGGCGTCGCGACGGACCGAAGGGTTGAACGGTGGGGTTGTTCAAGACCGCAGAGGAGAAGGAGCGAGCCCGAGCGCAGGCTGTCGCGAAGAAGGCTACGGACGCGGAGCGAGCCGCACAGCGACGTCACGACGAATCCCCGATCGGACGCGCAGAACTCGCACTCGCCGCAGGGAAGGCCTTGTTCGAGCTCTCCTTGCCCGTCGAGAGTGACGACGGCCGAACGCTCAGCGATATCGAGGCGATCGGTTGGCGGCTGCAGCACACCGGGTACGTCCATGAGGTGTCGATCTCGTCGCTCAGCAACACGCAGAACCAGCTCGATCAGGTGTTCTCGAGCGGGCGAGTCGTCGGCGTGTACGTCTTCCGACGGGACGCTGTCGCACCGACGGACGCTCCTGACTCCGTAGGCTGACCGCGGTTAGCCACGACCGCGGAGGACACAGATGCCAGAACGCCCGACCCTGCTCTTCCTCCACGGTGTCGGGAAGGGAGACCCTGACGGCGCTTGGCGCGTGGCCCTCTCGGGCGCACTGGTGCGCCTCGGCTACCCAGCGATCGGAGCGGACGCCTTCGTTGCGCCGCGGTACGCGCACCTCCTGAACGGCACTGACGACGCCGATCGTGTCCCGCCGATCACGAGCAAGCCACTCCGGCGCGAGGATGCGCGGAGGAACCGGCGGGAATTCGAAGGCCGAACTGCGGCGATGGAGTTCCGCGTCGGTCAGAACGATCTCGGAACGGGCTACGACCAGGCGGAGGCGGTCATCGGTGCTGCGACCGAGCTGCCGCAGTTCAAACAGGCCAGGAACTACCTGGAGCATGATGACGTCCGCGCAAGCGTTCTCGTCCGAGTACTCAAAGCGCTCCCCGAGACAGGACGGCTGCTGATTCTCGGGCACAGCTTGGGATCAGTGGTGGCAGCAGACATCCTCAGACGGCTTCCGCCGGCGATCGAGGTCGTCGGGATGGTGACGATCGGCAGCCCCTTGGCGAGCCGACGTTTTTCGATCGACGACCTCACCAATGCGATGGACGAGCCGCCGACGAACCTGGGGTGGTGGGTGAACTTCTGGAACCGCCTGGACCCGGTGGCCTCACACCGCGGTCTGTCATCGGTGTTCCCGTGGCTCCTCGACCACCAAGTCGTTACGGCAGCGAATGTGCACGTCCACGATGCGGTCGAGTACCTGAGCGACCCCGCCGTCGCGACTGCCATCGGCTTCGGACTCTTCGGTTCCCACTCGCAGGAGCTCGTGCGGGCTGCCCGCGGAGTGGACACCCCGGTCGATGAGACTGAACTGCTCGGCCTGCTCGCATTGCGGTACGCCACGCATCTCCGGAACGGGCTCGACGGCGACGACCGCGAGCGTTTCGAAGGTGCCCTTCGTCATGTGCAATCCACGGTCGCGCAGGGCATGTTGACCCGTCGCGCAGCCGAAGGTCGCCCCGCCCCCGCACGCATCACTGAGCTCACGTTCGACCTGGCCGACGTGCACGCTGCCGTTCCGGAGCCTCCCGTCGTCACGTTGCGCGACCGGAGCGCGGCGGTCGTCCCGCTCATCGTGCTCGCTTCGGGAAACGTCCTGCGGCCGTTCGAGATTGATGTTTCGAAGAAGGTCCGCCAACAGGCGATGCGCGACCTCGCTGCTGAGTCAGGTCTGGGGAGTCCGTTCGGAGATCTCGTGCTCGAGGCCACCACAACCGCTCAGAACGTGCTCAACCCTGGCCGTGGTGCTGCCTGGTGGAAGCTCGGCGCAATCGGCGTCGGTGCGGCAGCGCTGGTGGTCGCAACTGGCGGGCTGGTACTCGCGGCTGCGCCCGGTGTCGTCGGAGCGGCCGCTGTCACGAGCGCCCTCGCCGCGTTCGGCCCCGGCGGTATGATCGGCGGCCTCGTCACCGCTGGAAGCCTCATCGCAGCTGGTGGCGGAGGCATCGCGGTCGGCAGCAGCAGCCTCGCCGCCGGACTCGCCAGCCCTGACACCTCCGCTGAGGCGCTCGAATCCATCGTCACCCGACAGCTCACCGCGGTGGTCCTCCGACAAGAAGCCGGACTCGAGCAAGATCCCGCGGTCTGGCGAGCGCTCGCAGAGACGGAGCGTCAAGTCCGTCGAGAACACGAACGTCTCGATGAGTTCTCGGACCCTTCGGCACCGTCACTCATAGAGCTGCAGCGGAAAATCTTGGCGATCGAGCGAGCGCTCGAATACATGCGAAAGCACGGCCTCGACCCAGTCAACTGAACTGCAGGAACGTCTTCGGGGCGCTCAGACCTGTACGGTCTCGACACGCACGAACCGCGGCCCGTCGTACCCGTCACGTCTCACGTGTGCCGTGAAGTCGACGAGCGTGCGAACCCAGTGCCCCTGCTCGCCGTACAGCGCCTGGTAAACGACGACCGGCTCCTCAGTCTCGACGTCACGAGCGACGAGCAGCACCTCGTAATCGTTGCCCTTGAAGTGCCGGTAGCGGCCCGCGGTCACGTCGTCAGTCACCCGACCGAGGGTACGGCCCGAGCGGTGGGACCATGACCGCGCGTTCTGCTTGACTGAGCGGCACGGGGAACGAGCACCACGGGGGAACGACATGACCACAATGAGCACGCGCGAGCGGGACCGTCGCGCACAGCGTGTCTTCTTCGTCGTCATGGCGGTCGTCATGGCGGGGGTGGACGTCTGGCTGCACTTCCACGCCGGCGTCATCCGCCCCTCGGCCTTCTGGGTCCCCACGGTCGTCGGACTCGTGTACGGCGCCGTGGTGTGGCCGCTCGGCCTGCGTCAGGAGTCGAGGTGGTGGCCGAACCTGGTCGCCGCGGGGTTCCTCGGTGGCTTCCTCGTCCTCATCGCGACGAAGACGTTCTCGCCGTACGCCTGGTTCCTCGCGGTCGTGATCGGGAGGTTGCTGTTCCAGGCTGCCCTCCCGCCGAAACGACACGCGGCGCGGGTCGTCGCCAGGCTCCCCCTGACCGAGGTGCAACCGTGGACCGGGTCGGGAGTCACGGCCACGGTGGTCGAGCATCCGTTCGGCAAGAGCCGGACGAAGCCAGCCGTCGCCCTCACCACGCAGGACGGGGCCACCGCGTTCCTGGTGATGGAGCTCGCCTCGTTCTTCGACGGTGAATCGGCGATCGCAGAATCGACGAACGGCGAACAGCTGACCTTCCTCACCAGGAAGGGCGTCGCGGCGAAGTCGTCCGTCCTCGACGACGCGACGCCGGGGATCGCCGACGGCATGCTTTTCCTGCACTCGGCGAAGGACGAGTCGCGGACTTCCGCCGTCTTCAGCGACGACGACGCCGCCGCGTTCGAGCAGTGGGTCCGCACGCTCCCCGAGGGCTGAGCACCCGCCAAGCCCGGCGAGACGCGCACACCTCGCGGTCACATCCGGTCACGTTCGACAGCAGTTCGTCAGCCGGGCGTATCGTCGCCGTGTGAACGTCGGAACCGCAGTGGCCGTGCTCGTGGGGGTCCTCGCGCTCGCGACGGTCCTCGGTCTCCTGCTCCGCCACCGGACCGGACGAGCCCGACCGGTGGGCACCGCCACGTCGTCGAGGCAGGACGCAGACGGCCTCGCGCTCGACAACGACTACGGCGCGGCCGCGACCCTCGTCCAGTTCTCGACGCCGACGTGTGCTCGTTGCCCGGCCACGCGCCGGTTGCTCGCCGCCGTCGCAGACCACCACGAGGGCGTTCGCCGCATCGAGATCGACCTCGCGGAGCGACCCGAACTCGCGAGCCGCTTCGAAGTCCTGCAGACCCCGACGGTCCTGCTGCTCGACGCCGACCGCTCGGTCCGCACCCGCTTCGGAGGCCCACCCCGCCCACCCGAGCTCGCCGCAGCCCTCGACACCGTCCTGAGCACCGCCAGCGCAGGCAGTACGGGCACCGCAGACACGACCGGCACCCAGGAGCCCCGATGACCACCACGAACGACCCCACACGCGGCATCGACCCCCGCTCCCCGCGCCTCGGCGCCGCGATCACCACGGTGCTCCTCGCCGCGACGATCGTCCTCACGCTGATCCCCGCGACGTGGGTCGCCGGCATCGTGCTGCTCGCGGTCATCGTCGTGCTGTTCGCCGTCGGAGGCATCGCCGGCATCCGCCGTCACCCCTACGGCGCACTCTTCCGACGGGTCGTCCGCCCGCGCCTGGGCCCGCCCGCCGAACTCGAGGCTCCGGAACCCCCGACCTTCGCCCAGCAGGTCGGCCTGTTCGTCACCGCGGTCGCGCTGCTCCTCGCCCTGCTCGGCGTGCCGTACGCCGCCCCGATCGGTGCCGCGGTCGCCCTGGTCGCCGCGTTCCTCAACGCCGTCTTCGACGTCTGCATCGGCTGCCTGCTCTACGTGTGGCTAGTCCGCGCGGGCATCTTCCGTCCGCGGCGCGGCGTCGCCTGACGGCCGGGAGGCGCGACTCACCCCCGCGGCCCAGGCCGCGCTGGCAGGGCGGTCCGGTTTGGAGGCGCGCCTCGCCTCCGCGACGCACGCGAAGCGGGCGGTCCTCGTGGGTTGGAGTGCATGGGGGACGACGAGGGCATCGCCCGTCGCGCTCGGCGGCGGACGACCTGGATCGCCATCGGCGGGGTCGTCGCGGAGGCGGTCGTCGGGCTGTTGCTGCCGAGCGGCGACGATGCGCTGAGCCGGTTCCTGACCGTCCTCGGGTATGCCTTGGCGCTCGGCGGGTTGAGCGGGACCGGTTCGATCCTCCCGTCGACGATCAAGCTGGCTCAGACGATGCAGTGGCCGGTCCGCGAGCTCGACCGAACGGGCCGACGGAGCGTCCGCCGCGCCGTGTTCGCCGGGAGGCCGATCGAACCGCGCGACTCCGAGATGGCGCATCGTGCTTTCGACGGGGCTCGGAGTGCGGCGCTGTCGATGCCCCTCTCGCTCGCCCAGTTCCTGCTGCTCTACGCCGGGATCGCGGGACCGCAGATCCCGAACCTCATGAGCGACGACGACTCCTTACGGGTCAAGAGGAGAACGGCGGAGGCGCCCAGTGCGCACATCACGGTCAAGCGTCTACACCGCGGGGTCAAACTGCGTCCCTGTCTGCCACATCCTCGAACAGCAGCACGCCGTCCGTCCCGCCTCCCACACTTGGCCAGCGCCGAGAGACGGAGCGCGGGCGATCACCGGACCATCCCTCGACCGCGGGAGGGGCTCAACTGCCTGACGGCTTCGACGATTCGGAAGGGCGCGGATTCAGCGGTGTCCCGAGCTTGGGTGGGTTTCCGGGCACGCAGTGCCCGTAGATGATGACTCCAACGAAGCCGGGATCGGTCTGGAACTGCAATCCGTACCCGTCGGCAGCGGTCCCGCCGTTGTAGCCGTTCGGGTAACCGATGACCGTCCGGGGAGGCGACAACGTCTCGTCGTGCTGTACGCGGATACCTTCCATGCCCAGCCTCGACTTGAGCGCGGCTGCAACACGCTTCGTCACATCATCCGGCGTACCGGAGAGAGGTTGATTCCGGATCGCGGTGAGCATGAACTGCGCCCCCGCTCCACCCTGCGAGGAGCAGCCGTTCCATTCCGACTCGGTCCCCTCGGCCCATCCATCCTCTCCGACAACCGACGTAATCGCGGCGAAGATGTCGAGCACATTCTGATGTGACTCCTGCAACGTCATGGATGAATCCTTGCTCGCTGGGGTGTGGGGTCCGGTGTCAGAGCAGCCGGTGATGAGAGTCGCAACGAGTGCGCACAACGCACCCACGACGGCCCGTCGGTCATTGAGTCGGATCACCGGTCAGTCCTGTCTGCCACTCGTACATGAACCAATTGTCCTTCGTCTGCTGCCGCATCCGATCGAAGGGAGCACCAGCTTCAGGGATCTGATCGCCAAGACCCATCGTTGCCTTCGCCGTGTTGTACTGCGCGGTCGTCGCATTGTCGAAGTACGAGTAGCGACCTTGATCATTGCCCTCGCGACCGTCGTACGGGCCGTGATGGGTGATGCCGTTCAGCGTGTCAGCACCGGACCCTTGCGTCTCGGCGCTGAAGTCATGGGCGCCCCAGGACGGGTCCGTCGGGTCCTGGCGGCCCGACAGGTTCTGCCCGGTGATCGCCCACCCGTCTTTCGCTCCTTGGCTTGCGAACACCTCACCCTTCGGCACCTGCAGTGCGTCGGCGTTCGGCGCAACGTCCGTGACCCCGGCGGACCCGAGGAGCACGACGTGGTCGGCGTGGGTCTTCGTCAGCGCGATCGTTGCCACGTTCGTGCCGTACGAGTGCGCGACGACAGACAGGCTCGAGTCTCTACCCGACGCTGCACGAACTGCGTCGAAGCCGTTCAAATCGGCGACGAGGGCGTCAGCGCCCGTGTGGGCGCGCCCGTTCGCCACGACAGATGCGAACGACAGGTCATCCGCCATCGGCCCGTGATACCCGATCCAGGAGACGACTGCCACATTGGAGGGGGCGGTCTTCCCGAGTACCGCTTGTTCCGCTCGCATACCGGCAGCAATCGTTGCGTAGTTCTGCACGGTCCCGTCCTGGTACGTCGCCGTGTTCATGCCGGGCACGATGTACGTCACGTGCACCGCAGTGTCCATGTCACCGGCGACGATCTGCGCCAACGGCGGCCTGTCATCGACGAGCGAGATGAGCGAGACAGGTTTCGTGTCCAACGTCATCTGAATGTTCTGGTATCCGTCGCGCTGCCGTTCCCAGATCTGGAGTTGCGTCCGGGCGGCCGCGGCGGCCGCGGGGCTCGAAGCGCTCTTCAACTGCTTCTCCCAGTACGACGTCTTCTGCTTGGCTTCGCTGAGCTTGTCTGCGAGCACAGTCTTGTTCGCTCGCGCCCTCGCCCAGTACGCGACGCCGTTCAGGTTCCCGAGCGCCACCGGGAGCGCCGCGACGAACGCATCCTGCTCGGCGGAGTGCGCACCGGCCGGACCGGACATCGCGTTCCACCACAGCGCCACGTCCTTCGCGTCCATGCGCGCCAAGCGTGCAGCGATCGCCGGATCGTCTTGCAACGCGGCGATCGACTCCTTGTCAAGCGTGCCGAGCCACGTGAGGAACTGCCCGTCACTCATCTTCGCCACGGCCGCGGCAGACTTGAGCGTGCCGACGACCTCCGGAGCTTCCAGAGCCGAGGCAGCACGTCGATCGGCTGCATCGCGCCGCATCACCAGCTCTTCCCACTGCACGGACAACCGCCCCTGCAGCCCGGCGAGGCTCGCCGCTCCGTTCTGCAACTGTTGGAGCTTCACTGTGTCCGACTCCACCGCGTCCACGCTCTGCGCGGTCGCGGTGGCCGCGCGGATCGCGCGGGCATTCGCCGCGACGTCATCGGCTGCGTTCTGCTGGGCAGTCTGCACTCGCTGCGCTTCGTCCTGGATCTGCTGCACCTCGCGTGCATACGTGCCCAACGCCGAAGCGGCCTCGTCGAGCCGAGCCGCGATGCGCTGCGAACTCGCGGGCACCGTCGCCGCCACCGTGACGAACCGCTCCTGCGCCTTCCCGCTCCACCCGGACTGCGCTGCCTCAGCAGCGTTCACCACCTGCCGAGCCCCGGCACGGACTGCGTCGGCGTGCTGCGTGTGCAAGCGTGCAAGCCGACGGATCCCGGCCGGATCGCCCGCTGTCGGATCGGCAGTCATCGCAGCTCCTCCGCCAGACCCGCGTCCGTCTGCTCCATCTCCGAAACAGCGTCCTGCACAAATCGGCTCAACGTCTCCGCGTCCTCACCGAGCGAACGGACCATCGCGTCCTGTGCCCGCGCAGACGTCGTGAATGCCGATGCCACGACATCAGAACCGAAACACCCACCATCCGCCTCGGAGAGCGCCCGCTCCGAACCGAACTCCGCCGCCGCATTCTTCGCCTTCGTCGCAACCGCATGCATCGCAGACGCATCGACCGTCAAATCCCCCAACGTTGCCCCCTTCGCCCGCCAACGCTCCCCAAGCATAGCCCGATATGTCACCTCTTTGCGAACGGTCGGGTCCGTCCGCTGGATGATCGCGACGGCCTCAATGCGGGTCGCTGAGGCCGCGGCTCCGACGCTCGACGGCTCCTCGCCGAGCCGGTTGCAATGTCAGTGTCGATTCGATCTTTGGAGCTTCGCGCGCGGCGGCAGACTCGTCTACGTCTACGTCTACGTCTACGTCTACGTCTACGTCTACGTCTACGTCTACGTCTACGTCGGTGCCGGCACGCCGGGCCGGCTCGGCGTCCTCGACGCCAGCGAGTGCCCGCCCACCTTCGGCACCGATCCGAGCCAGGTGGTCGGCGTGATCGCCGGTGGCGACCCCGCCCTGACCACCGCGGTGGAGGGCGCGGAGGACGACGAAGCATAGGCAGGTGAGCCGTCCGCCGCCGACGCTGGAAAGGTGCGCTGTTCACGCCGCAGGTGTCCCCACCCCGGCGGGCGGCTCGTCTGACGGCTGAACGACGCGACGGCCGCGCCGAACCGCCAGACCGCCGGACCGCCAGACCGCCCGGCACCGTCACGAACGGACACGTGCTTCCGTGCGGACAGCACCACGACGTACGGTCACACCATGACCGTCATCGTGGCCGTCGCCGTGCTGGCGGGGGTTCTCGCCCTCGCCACCGTCCTCGGGCTGCTCCTGCGTTCCAGGACAGGCCGCGCGAAGCCCAGCCCGACCGCGCCCGACGGCACCGCCAGCACCGTCGACGACCTCGCCTCCGCCGATGCGTTCGGCAGTCGTGCCACCCTCGTCCAGTTCTCCACGCCGACGTGTGCTCGTTGCCCGGCCACGCGCCGGTTGCTCGACGCCGTCGCAGACCACCACGAGGGCGTTCGACGCATCGAGATCGACCTCGCCGAGCACCCCGGACTAGCGAGCCGCTTCAACGTCCTGCAGACCCCCACGGTCCTGCTCGTCGACGGTTCCCGGATCGTTCGCACCCGCTTCGGAGGCCCACCGCACCCACCCGAGCTCGCCGCAGCCCTCGACACCGTCCTGAGCACCGCCAGCGCAGGCAGTACGGGCACCGCAGACACGACCGGCACCCAGGAGCCCCGATGACCACCACGAACGACCCCACACGCGGCATCGACCCGCGCTCCCCACGCTTCGGCGCCGCCATCACCACGGTGCTGCTCGCCGCGACGATCGTCCTCACGCTGATCCCCGCGACGTGGGTCGCCGGCATCGTGTTGCTCGCGGTCATCGTCGCGCTGTTCGCCGTCGGAGGCATCGCCGGCATCCGCCGCCACCCCTACGGCGCACTCTTCCGACGGGTCGTCCGCCCACGCCTGGCCCCGCCCGCCGAGCTCGAGGCTCCGGAGCCCCCGACCTTCGCCCAGCAGGTCGGCCTGTTCGTCACCGCGGTCGCGCTGCTCCTCGCGCTGCTCGGCGTGCCGTACGCCGCCCCGATCGGTGCGGCGGTCGCCCTGGTCGCCGCGTTCCTCAACGCCGTCTTCGACGTCTGCATCGGCTGCCTGCTCTACGTGTGGCTGGTCCGCGCGGGCATCTTCCGTCCGCGACGCGGCGTCGCCTGACGGCGTCCGGCCTGGAGGCCCGACTCACCTCCGCTCCACCGCCCGCGCTGCCGATGTGGTCGCCTCCAGAGCGGTGGGCCGGCCCCACGAGAACGACCAGCCCGACGGCGGAGGCTCCCCCCACGGCAGCCTCCGACGCCGGTCCGGTCAGACGGCGAGCGCCTGATCACTGAGCGCGACGATGTCATCCGCGCGCAGGTTCGGCCAGCCGTGCAGCAGCTCACGCCACTCGGCCGGCAGCGACGACGCTCCGTACAGCGCACCCGCGAGGCCACCGGCGATCGCGGCGACCGTGTCGGTGTCGTTGCCGGTGCGGACTGCGCGGATCAGGGCGTCCTCGAGCGAGGAGCTGTGCTTGACCGCGGCGTAGGCGGCCTGCAGGGCGGACACCACCCACCCGTTCGACTCCGTGAAGTCCACCGGCTGCGAGTGCTCGGCAGTGACGATCCGTTCCACCCACAGTCGTCTACGGTCCAGGTCGAGCAGGTCGATCCCACGCAGGAGGTCGAGCTCGCCGGTCAGGACCGCGTGCCGGATCGCCGCGCACCAGAGCACGCACGCGTCCCCCGCGTCCGACTCGTAGTGCGTCAGGTCACTGATCGCGCGAGCCGCAGCCGCGAGCCGTTCCTCTTCGCCGACGTCACCGCGCAGGAAGGCGAGCACCAGCGGTGCGGTCCGCATGAGCGACCCGTTGCCGGCAGAGCGGCCCTTGGAGTCGTGCTCCCGCCGGGCCGCAGCCCGCGCGACGGAGGCGGTCCGCGCCTCCAGACCGGTCAGGACGTTGCGCGTCTGGATGCCGACGTCGGGCGCGTCGACCGACCACGCTGCCCAGGCGGCCACCAGGCCGTCGAGGGCTGGCTCCGACGCTGGGTCGCCGCCGCGGGCGACCGTGCGGAGGATCGGCACGGCCATGCTCGTGTCGTCGGTCCACTCCCCCGGCGCCCAGCCGAAGGAGCCGCCACCGGTCATCGTGATCGGGGTCGGCTCGGGCACTGCCGGACGGAACTCGTACCCGGCGCCGAGGGCATCGCCGGCGGCGGAGCCCAGGACGGCACCGACGGCTCGGTCGTGGATCTGCGGGTTGGTCATGTGGACCTCCGGATCGGGTTTACGCGGGATTGCGTAAAAGCGATCCTGCACCACTCGCCACGTTTGCGCAAGTGTGCGTAAACTCGCGGGCATGACCGACGAGTACCGCGACGCGAGCGGCCGGCGCCTGACGGACTACCCGCGGCCCTCCGTCGCCGTGGACACCGCCGTGTTGACCGTCCCCCCGGGCGGACCGCTGTCCGTCGTGCAGGTCCGCGATGCCACCGAGGGCGACTGGCGACTGCCGGGAACGTTCGTGCACGAGGGTGAGCGGCTCGCGGATGCGGTGCTGCGGTCACTCCGCCAGAAGGCAGGGGTGAGCGGGCTCGCACCGCAGCAGCTCCACGTGTTCGACGATCCGGCGCGGGACGACCGTGGGTGGGTACTGTCGGTGGCGCACCTCGACGTCGTGCCGGCTCATGCCCTGGACCTGGACGAGCCCCGGGTACGGCTCGCGCCGGTGGTCGAGGCGCGCGGGATGGTGCACGGGCACGACGACATCCTCGGGTTCGCGGTCGCTCGGCTCCGCTCCGTCTACGGCACTACCCCGGATCCACACGTGCTGCTCGACGAGCCGTTCACGATGTCGGAGTTGCGGCAGCTGCACGAGGCGGTCCTCGGCAAGCGCCTGCTGCCGGACTCGTTCCGGCGTGCCATGCTGCCGAAGCTCATCGCGACGGACACGAAACGGGCGGACGGGCCGGGGAAGCCTGCGACGCGGTACCGGCGGGAGTGACGGTTCTGGTTCAGAATCCCCCGGGGTCGTCAACCGGAACCGTCAGCACGCCTCGAGAACACCGTCACGCGCCTCCTCGTAGGGTGAGCGGGTGGAGGAAGACGAACGGATCATCCGGCGCGCGCGGCGTCGCACTGCCCTGGTCGTGTCGATCGCCGCGGTCGCGGGTGCAGTGGCAGGTTGGGCAACCTCGCGAGGCGAGGGCGGCTGGACCGTCGCCCTGGCGATCTTCACGTGCGTCGCGATGCTGGCCGGCATGGCCGGGATGCTCTCCTTGCTCCCCACAAGCGCACACGCATCGTCGATCATCACGCAGGCGACCGAGGGCCTGACGAGAGACCGCCGCAGGGCCATCCGCTCGGGCGTTCCGCTCGCGGAGGACGCGGGCCAGGAACTGCAGCACCGTGCGCTCACCCTCGCCCGCGGGACCGCCGTGTTCAACGGGATCTTCCTGGGGCAGGGATTCCTGCTCCTCACTGCGGTCGCGGCTCCGCACTTCGCTCGTGTCGTCAGCGACGGCGGCGGTGTGGTCTTCAGCCGGGTCGTCCTCGCGCTCTTCGTCATCGAAGTCGTGTTCCTCGTGCCGCTGCTGGTCACCCGATATCGCCGAGCTCGGCGCTACGCCGAAGCTGCCACGGCCGAGAACGAGCGCCGCGCTCCTGCGCCGGCCTCCGTCGCATGACGTCCGTGACCGGAGCGCCGCTCGCCCCCGAAGCCGTTGCTCGCCGAGCCTGGCGCAGAACCGCCGTCATCGTCGCGATCGGTGTGGTCCTCGGTGCGATCGGCGGATCGCTCTTCGCCCGGCAGGACAGTGCGCTCGAGACCACCCTCGCGATCCTCGGCATCGCTGCAGGAGTGGGTGGCATTCTCGGAACCTTGTCGATGATCGCCACGACGCTCCGCCGATCTTCCGACATGCAAGCGCCGATCGATGGCCTCTCGCGCTTCGGCCGGAAGACGCTCGCTCAGGCGATCGCGAGCGGGACCCCGATCGAACCGGCCGACTCCGACCTCGCACGACGGGCATTCGACCTCGCTCGTCTCCGCGCTGCCTACCAACCGGTCGCACTCGGCCAGTTCCTGCTGCTCTCCGCGGGGATCGCGGGCCCGCAGATCCCGAACCTGTTCGACGACAACTCGTTCATGGCTGGCTTCAGTCGCATCATCTGCGTGGCCCTCCTCGTCGTGGCTGCGGCCATGTCCCCCGTCATCCTGCGTCAGACCCGGGCTGCACGACGCTACGTGCAGGCGGCCACCGAAGCAGCCGCCCGCCAGCGCTGACTCAGTAGGCCTGCCGCACCCGCGACACCGACAGCCGCAGAGCGGGCTCGTACGAGGAGCCGTTGAGCGCCGTGATCGTCCAGTGGTACCGATCAGGCCGGGTCATCACGCCCCAGTCGCTCCGGCCGCACTTGTTCACCTTCGACCCCATGCTCTTGTCCGGCAACAGGCCGCGCTCGTCGTAGAGCCGGACGGTGGCGGATCGGAATCCGCTCGCGTTCCCCGAGATCCGGCAGCTCGCGAACGTCGTGGCAGTCCGCACCTTGTCCTTGTGCGAGTCCTGCCAGCTCCTCGAGTTCTTGCCGATCGCGACACCGGTCAGCTTCGATGACCAGGAACCCTCGGCGAACGCCGGCGCTGCCGCGAACACCGTGGCGGCCACGACTCCCCCTGCGACGGCTGCCGCGAGACGACGACTGAGATTGACCATTGCACTTCCCCCTTGAGGTGACGGCCCGGGCTGTCCGAGCCGAGTGCACGCTACTGTACGGTGAAACACCAGTACAAGGTTTCAAGGGGGCGCAGTGGGCATACAGATCGACGAACTGACTTTCGGGTACCGGCGGGACCACACGGTGCTCTCCGGGTTGTCGACGGTGTTCCCGACCGGAGCGAGCGTCCTGCTCGGGCCGAACGGCGCTGGCAAGTCGACCCTGCTCGGACTCGTCGCCGACACGCTCCGTCCCCGCACCGGGACGATCAACATCGAGGGGCTGGGGGAACCGGGCGCGCGCGGAAACCGCCGACGGTACCGCCGCGGCGTCGCGTGGCTTCCACAGCGGAGCGGCGCCTTCCCGGGCCTGACCGCTCGAGAGCACGTCGCCTACTGCGGCTGGTTGAAGGGCCTGTCGCGCGCCGACGCCTGGGATCGCTCGACGGCCGCCCTGACCGCCGTCGATCTCGCCACCCGAGCCGACGCACGAGCGTCCTCGTTGTCGGGCGGCCAGGTCCGGCGGCTCGGCGTTGCCGGCGCGCTGGTGTCCGGCGCACAGTGGATCCTGCTCGACGAGCCGACGGCCGGACTCGATCCGGCACAGCGCGCGCGGTTCGCGCGGGTGATCCAGAACCTGCCGACGGAAGTGTCCGTCGTCGTCTCGACGCACCAGACCGAGGACGTCGCCGCGACCTACGACCACGTGACCGTCCTCGTCGACGGCCGGGTGCCGTTCGCTGGTTCGGTCGCGTCGTTCACCGAGCCGTTCGCAGACCTCTCGTCCGCCGAGGCGATCACCGCTTCGTACGCGCGGTTCACGAGCGAGGACGACTGATGCGCCCGATCATCCCGTGGCGCAGCCGAGCAGCACTGTGGCTCCTCATTCCTGGGCTGCTCGGCGTCGTCGCGTACAGCGTGCAGTTCGCAGATGAGACGACGATCGTCGGCTACTGGCCCGCTGCGATGGCTGGCTCCGCGATCTACCTGGTGTTGTCGTGCGGCGTCGCGGCCACGGCGGGCGCCTGGGAAGGGAAGCGCTTCCGAGCTGGGACGCCCGTCATCGAGTCCAGCAGCCGATCCAGTGCAGCGGTCGTCACCGATCACCTGTGGACACCGCTGGCCGCCGGTCTGTTGCTCCAGCTCGTCGCGGTCGCACTCATGAGTCGGGACACCTGGGGCGCTCCCGGTGGCCCGTCGCCCCTCGTCGGTCTGGCATTCGCGGGGATCCTGTTCTTCCACAGCTGCATCGGATTCGCACTGGGGCGGTGGCTCCCGCCGGTGGTGTCCATCCCGCTGAGCCTGCTCGTTTCGTACAGCTGGCTCGGCTTCACCTGGTCCGTGGACTACTTCCCACTCCGGTACCTCGCCGGTCTCGTGATGGCGGACTGCTGCTCGGTCGAGACCGCGCTCGACATCCGGGCACCGGTCATCGTGACGGCGTTCAGTCTGCTCGCCGGGTGCAGTCTGCTCGTCATCGCGGTCGCTCGACGCTCGAGTGGTGACCGTGCGCGCCGGTTCGGACTCCAGATCGGCGCCAGCTCGTTCGTCGTGATCACCCTCATCGCACTGACCGCCGGTTCCGGCCTCGGCGCGGCACCGATCGTCGACCGCCCGCAAGCGCAGGCGATCTGCAGCGGCGCGGCGCCCACGATCTGCCTCTTCCCGGAGCAACGCGCCACCGACGACTCGCAGTCGGTGATCCGGAAGGCCGCGGAGAACCTCGGCCGCTCGGGCATGAAGGTGCCGTCGACCATCCGGGCGAGCAACGCGCCGTCGACGCCCGACGTCCTGAACATGATCGTCCAGGTCCGGATGACCGACGCCGACGTGCTCCACAGCATCACCACCTCCTTGCTCGGCGACGCCGAGGTGGCGTACTGCGGCGCCGAGGAGGACGATGCCGAACGCCTCAACGATGCCGCCGTCGCCAACCGATGGCTCATCGACGTCGCCGCCGAGGGCATCGTGAACGCCGACCACGTGGAACCCGCCCTCGAGCTGGACGACTCCGACGTTCTGCGAGCCCTCCGTCGTGCTCCGGTCTCCGCTCAGGCCGCGTGGGTGACCGCGACGGTCGACCGGCTGACGGATTGCTCGGTCGGCCACATCACGGTGCCGTCCTCGTGATCTGGTGGCTGCGTGTCCACCGCACCCTGCCGTTGCTCGGACTCACGACGGCCCTGACGGTGCTCTCGATCGCGCTCGGCCCGATCGGCATGCTCTTCCCCTCGTTCGGCGGTGGCGCACCCTTCGCGATGATCCCCGTCGCTGCGGTCGCTCCGCTGGTGCTCGCGATCGCGGCGGGTGCATCAATCAGTCGCGCACCGTTCCCCGCCTCGACCCGACGGACCGACCTCCTCGAGCTGAGCACCGTCCTGGTGGTGATCGGACTGGTGTGCGCGATCAGTACCGTCAGCCTCGCCCTCGGCGCAGACCCCGCTGTCTCGCTCGCCACCATCCGCAACACGATCGCGTTCTGCGCGCTCGCAGTGGCCAGCCGCGCGGTGCTCGGTGATCGCTACCAATCCGTGCCGGGCGTCCTGTACCTGCTCGTCGCAGGGCTGTTCGGACGCGGAGTGCCGGATCGCCCTGCCGTCTGGGCCGGCGTCGTCACAACCAACACCGAGCTCACCTACTGGCTGTTCGTCGCACCGATCGTCATCGTCGCGGCCGTCGTCACGGTCGGGCGATCCGCTCGTAGGGTGGGGGCATGGGGGAACTCGAACTGAAAGCACGGCGAGCCTGGCGACGGACGACCCTGCTCGCACTGATCGGAGCCGTCGTCGGCGCCGTCATCGGCGGGCTGCTGGCCACGACCGAGTCGGGCGCTGTCGCAGTCCTCACCGTCGTCGGCTTCGGCGCGTCCGTCGGTGGCCTGGCCGGTACCTTCTCGATCCTCGCAACGACGATCGGGATGTCGACCGCGATGCAGACCACAACGGCGGGGCTCTCCCCTGCGGGCAAGCGCATGGTGACGCAAGCGATCAAGACCGGCAGCCCGATCCAGCCACCCGAGTCCGACCTCGCCCTCCGAGCACGCGAGCACGCACGACTGCTCTCCACCTACCAGCCGCTCGCCCTCGGCCAGTTCCTGCTGCTCTACGTCGGCGTCGCCGGCATCCAGTTCCCGAGGCTCGCGGACGAAGATGTCTTCGGCTCGGCGTTCCCCCGGTTCCTCTGCGCAGCGCTGCTCATCACCGCACTGATCATGACGCCGATCCTGCTGCGAGCGGTTCGTCGGTCGCGGCGGTACCTGCGGGCGGCGACCGTCGTGGCTTCCCCGGTCTCGCGGGCCTGACGAGGACGGCCGCCCGCACAACCAAAGCGCGTCTGAGCCGCACGATTCCGCGGCGCGACCTGACTCCCGTTGTGCGAACCGGAACCGGAACCACTGAACCGCAGCCACCCGCCCACTACGTAACACGCAAGCTACTTTCAGCACTGGCGCTAGTCCGCTGGCCATCGCCCTGGCGGCAGACTCGATCGCCGCAGCGTTCGCGCGTGGCGGCCGACTCGTCTCCGTCGGCGCCGGCACGCCGGGCCGGCTCGGCGTCCTCGACGCCAGCGAGTTCCCGCCCACCCTCGGTACGACGAAGCGGCCGCTGTCCGCGACCTCGACGCGCTCGGCCTGACAGCCGACGACGTGGTCGTCGGGATCAGCGCGTCCGGCAGGACGCCCTACGTCATCGCGGCCATCCTGGAGGCCCGGCGCCGCTCCGCCCTGTCGGTCTCCGTCGCGTGCAACCCCGACTCGGCCGCGGGGCGGGAGGCCGACATCGCCATCGACGTCGTCGTCGGCCCCGAGTTCCTCGCCGGGTCGACCCGCCTGAAGGCGGGCACCGCGCAGAAGCTCGTCCTCAACATGCTCACCACGCTCGCGATGGTGCGCAGCCACAAGACCTACGGCAACCGCATGGTCGACGTGCGGGCGACGAACGCGAAGCTCGTCGCCCGGGCGTTCTCGCTCGTGCAGGACGTCACCGGCGCTCCCCCCGCCGAGGTCCAGGCGGCGCTCGATGCCTCGGACGGCGAGGTGAAGACCGCCATCGCCGTGATCCTGACCGGCGCCTCCGCTGCCGATGCCCGCGAGCGCCTCGATGCTGCTGCCGGCTCGTTGCGCGCCGTGCTGTAGACCCCGTTTCCCCGTTCGTTTCCTTTCCCCCGAGGAGCACAGCAATGCCCGATGCCCAGCAACTCGCCCAGCAGATCCTCGACGCCGTCGGCGGTTCCGCGAACATCGCCGACGTCGAGAACTGCATGACCCGCCTGCGGGTCGAGGTCGTGTCCGACTCCTCCGTCGCGCTCGAAGACCTCAAGGCCACCGACGGCGTCATGGCCGCCATCGCGGCCGGCTCGAACCTGCAGATCGTGCTCGGCCCGGGTCTCGTCGACCGCGTGGCCGACGACCTGGAGGCCCTGCGCGCGGCCACCCCGCCGGCTGCGGCTGGTGGGCCTGGTGCGTCGCCTGAGGAGCTCGCTGCTCGCGGTGCGTCGATCAAGGCGAACGCGCGGTCCCGATCCGACGGCCGCACCATGCGCGCGATCCGGAAGATCTCCGCGATCTTCATCCCGCTCATCCCCGCGCTGATCGCCTGCGGGCTGATCGCCGGGATCAACGGGATCCTGACGAACCTGGGGTGGGTGCCTGCGCTGACGCCGTTCCTCTGCGTGCTCTCGTCCGGGTTCCTGTCGCTGCTCGCCGTGTTCGTCGGGATGGCAGTGCTATCGAAGAGCGTGTCGCGATGGAGTTCGGCGGCACGCCCATCCTCGGTGGCGCCGTCGGCGGCATCATCGTCGCGGCCGGCGTCGCGAACGTGACGGTGTTCGGCGAGACCCTGGCTCCCGGCCAGGGCGGTGTGCTCGGAGCGCTGGCCGGTGGCATCCTCGCCGCGTACGTCGAGCGGTTCATGCGCCGGGTCACGCCAGACGTCATCGCGCTCATCGTGGTGCCGGCCGTGACCGTGCTCGTTGCCGGTTCGATCACCCTCGGCGTGCTCATGTCCGTCGCCGGTGTCGTCTCGGTCGCGATCGGGAGCGCTGCCACCTGGCTGCTCGCGAACGGCGGGGCGTTCGCCGGCTTCCTGCTCGGAGGACTCTTCCTGCCGCTCGTCATGACCGGCATGCACCAGGGACTCATCCCGATCCACACCACCCTGATCGACCAGACCGGGTGGACCGTGTTGCTGCCCGTGCTGGCGATGGGTGGTGCCGGGCAGATCGGTGCGTGCATCGCGCTGTGGGTGCGGTTCCGTTCGAACGCCTCGCTGGTGCGAACGATTCGCGGTGCGCTGCCGGCCGGGTTCCTCGGCGTCGGAGAGCCCCTGATCTACGGCGTGACCCTGCCCCTCGGTCGGCGGTTCATCACCGCGTGCATCGGTGGAGCCTTCGGCGGCGGGGTCGTCGGGCTGTTTGACCAGCTCGGGCACTCCGTCGGGGCGATCGCCATCGGCGCCTCGGACCTGTCGCTCATCCCGCTGCTGAACGGCTCGTCCGGGTACGGCTGGGCGCTGCTCGGGTACGGGTCGGGGCTCGTGGTGGCCTATGTCGTGGGGTTCGTGGCGACGTTGTTGTTCGGGGTGTCGGCGTCGGTGCGGGTCGATCTGGAGGCGGAGTCGTCAGTGCCGTCCGGCGACCCCGTGGCTCCCGACGCCCCGCTCGACGTGAAGGTCACACCGGCTGACTCCGAGGGAGCTGCGCGCTGATACGGTCGGGCGCGAGCGCGTACCTGACGCATCGTCCGCTGGCTGGCCCGACCTTCGAGGCCGCCGCAGCCGGGGGTGCGACGCTCGCGTTCACCTCGTTGCACATCCCGGAGGACTCTGCTGCTGGAGCCCGGGCAGCTGCGACCGCGATCGTGTCGGCTGCTGCGTCCTCGGGCCAGTCGGTCGTGGCCGACGTCTCCCCCGACACCGCTCGGGTGCTCGGCGATTCGCCTTGGGAGTTCCGGCGGTCGATCGGAGTGGCTCGGGTTCGGATCGATTTCGGGTTCTCGGTCCCTGAGATCCTCTCGATCGCTGCCGTCCTGCCAATCGCCCTTAACGCGAGCACGCTGCGGTCCGCCGACCTGGCGCCGTTCGCTGACCTGGACGTCGAGCTGATCCACAACTTCTACCCGCGGGAGTGGACTGGGCTGGCGTTGTCCTCGGTCGCGGCGTCGGTGTCAGTCGCCCGCGAGTTCGGGTGGCGGGTCGGGGCGTTCATCGCCGGCGACTCCGTGCGGCGTAGGCCGCTCGGCGAGGGGCTGCCGACCGTCGAGAGGCACCGAACCATGCCGCCATTGTTCCAGGCGCTCGAACTCGTCGATGTAGGTGCGGACGATGTGTACGTCGGGGATCCGGCGCTGACCGATCACTCGTGGTCTCGGTTGGGGTCGTTCGTGCGCGATGACGTCATCGTGCTCGATGGGACTGCTGCCTCGGGTGTGCACCCTTTGGTCATCGAGGCGTTGGCGATGCCCGATCAGAACCGGCCCGATGCTGCCGAGGCGATGATCCGGCTGGAGCATTCGCGGGAGCGGTTCGCCGGGTTGCCGCTGCCCGAGGTGGGTGGGCAGTCGAGGCCGACGGGCTCCGTCACCGTTCAGCTGCCGTCAGCCGGGAGGTACTGCGGCGAGGTGGCGATCACGCTGCGCGGTTTGCCCACCGACGACCGCGTCGCGTTCCTTGGCTCAGTGCCGATGGGAGTGCGCGCGATCCATGTCAGTGGCCGGAACCTGATGTTGGCGATGGCCTGCGGCACGCAAGCCTCCGGAGGGCGCTAGCGCCAGGAGCCTGTCTGCCGGTGATCGCTCTGCGACCTGGCCGGCCTAGCCTCCGCTGCGCGATACCGCAGATTTTGTGAGATACCCCGTCTTGGGGGCGACCGTCCACTTTCGTGAGTGGACGTCAATCCGTAAGGTGAGCCCGTCTGCTCATCTGCTCGAACACGGAGTCGCCATGTCCGGGATGTACCCGCCAAACGGTCAGCCGCCCATGCCGCCGAACGGGCAGCAGCCGTATCCGACCAACGGACCTCCGCTGTACCAGCAGAGCAATCAGCCGCCGTTCTCTCCCGGGCCACCGTTCCCTCCACACGGACGACCACCATTTCCGCAGGACGGCCAACCGCCGTTCATGCAAGGCCCGCCTCCTCAGCCCCGCGGCAACGGCTTTGCAACGGCGGCCCTGGTGCTCGGCATCCTCGCGCTCCTCTTCGCCTTCGCCTCGGCGGCAGCGTTGGCGGTTCTTCTCGGGGCGCTGGCGCTGACGTTCGGCCTCATTTCGCTGCGGCGCCGAACCGGTCGAGGAATCGCGGGAACGATCATGGGTTCCGCAGGCCTCGTCATCGCGATCGCGATCGGAATGGTCAACTTCAGCAGCAGCGACGAACCCGTGGACGCCTCTGAGCAAATTGTTGCTGAGCCAGATGGCAGCTCTGGTAACGGAACTGTCCCCAGCGTTACTGGCAAGACCGTCGACGAGGCTCGCGCGGAGCTCGAGAAGTTGGGCTTCGAAGTCGCGTCACCGGGCGCGGGCAGCGACGACGAGGTCTCGAAGCAAAGTCCGACCGCGGGCACGTCGGCCGAAGCCGGGAGCACGGTCACCTTGAAGGCGACCAGCTCGGCAGGCAGCTCGGTCACGAACCCGGCGAAGGCCGGAACGAAGTTCGGGATGGATTCCTGGGGTCGACCTGGCGACGACGATCCGGAGTACCGAATCTGGTTCGACGGGTACGCCGGGAATCAGCCTTCAACTGGCTCCTGGGACGCTCCGGACACCGGCATGAAGTACGTGACGGTCGTTGTACATGTGGAGGCGCTCCAGGCAGGCGTGCACACCGGCGTCGAGACCTGGGACGTCAACCTCACGGACAAGCAGGGCAAGGTCTACGAGGAGACCTACCTGTCCGGTGTGGAGGACATCCCGAGCGTGACGCTCGGAAAGGGCCAGTCATCCAGCGGCCGCATCGCGTTCGAGGTTCCGAACGACTTCAACGGCGGGGTTCTTTCGTTCGCAGACGCGACGATCTTCGTGCGGACGAACTAGAGCGCCAGCTGCGGTGCTTTCACCGGCTGTAGGTCTTCCACAGGCCATCGCGCCGACTCGTTCGGTACCGGCCATCGGAGGATGAAGCAACGGGACGCGGACAGACTCGGTGGCGACAATGGCGGGTTTCGGCCGACCAGACACTTCGCCCAAACGCGGACTGCGACTAGAGCTTCAGGGTGTCGCCATGGCCGGAGACATCTGGCCAGCCCTTCAAGTGGACGGTGACCCTCGGCGTGGGGCAGTGTTCGAGTCCACGGCCCTTAGGGTGAGAGATGGTGCAGCCAACCAACCTGGCTACACAGGGGTGAGAGGGAACACAGCGTGTCGTTGATCGACGTCGATTCGACAACCACCGGCCGAGCATGGCCGAACATCGCCCCGGGCAGCGTGGTGCTCGTCCGGGACGCCGAGTGGCTGGTGCTCTCGACGGCACCGACAGGCTCCGGTCTCCTCGTCACCGCTCAAGGACTCTCCGAGCTCGTCCGCGACACCACGGCGACCTTCTACAGCGACCTCGACGACATCGAGCCACTCGACCCCGCTCAGGCGAAGGTCCAAGCGGACGACTCGTCGGGGTACCGCCGCGCGAAGCTCTGGCTCGAAGCCACGCTCCGGAAGACACCGGTCCCGCTCCACGAGGACGCCCTGACGGTCTCGACGCAGATGCTCGCCGATCCGCTCGACTACCAGCGTGCCGCAGTCCGCAAAGCGCTCGATCGCGACAACCTCCGGCCTCGTCTGCTGATCGCCGACGCCGTCGGGCTCGGCAAGACCATCGAGATCGGGATGATCCTCTCCGAGCTCGTGCGACGGGGCCGCGGCGAGCGCATCCTCATCGTGACGCCGAAGCACGTGCTCGAGCAGATGCAACAGGAGATGTGGACGAAGTTCGCACTCCCCTTCGTCCGCCTCGACTCCCTCGGGATCCAGCGCGTGCGCCAGAAGCTCCCGGCTACCCGCAACCCCTTCAGCATGTACAAGCGAGCCATCATCTCGGTGGACACGCTGAAGCAGAGCCAGTACCGCAGTCACCTCGAGAAGCAGCGATGGGACGCGGTCGTCATCGACGAAGCGCACAACGTCATGAACAACACGACGTTGAACGGCGAACTCGCAGGTCGTCTCGCACCGCAGACGGACGCGCTGATCCTCGCTTCCGCGACGCCGCACAATGGCAAGAAGGACTCCTTCGCACGACTCGTGCGCTTGCTCGACCCGACAGCGGTGACGCCCGAAGGTGACCTCATCGAGGACGAGGTGAAGCGCCTCATCATCCGCCGGCACCGGAACAGCCCCGCCGTCGCGATGGAGGTCGGCGCGGACTGGGCGGAACGGCAAGAGCCGAACAATGTGCTGGTCGCTCCGTCCCCAGCAGAGGCCGCCATCGCTGAAGAGCTCTCCACGGTCTGGCTCCACCCGCAGGCCGAGCGCTCCCCGTACTCCGGCGAGAACACTTCGCTCTTCCCGTGGACCCTCGCCAAGGCGTTCCTGTCGTCACCGAGCGCGCTGGACGAATCGGTGCGCGAGCGCCTCAAGCGCCTCCGAAAGGGCGATGCTGACGCAGACGTGCAGCGAGAAATCGACGCGCTGGAGCGGCTCGAGGAACTGACTGTCTCTGCGCTCAGTTCGAGCTCCGGCAAGTACGACGCCCTCCTGGGACATGCGAAGAGCATCGGTGTCGGTCCGAGGTCCGAGGAACGCCTCGTTGTGTTTTCGGAGCGCGTGGCCACCCTGCACTGGCTCCAGCAGAAGCTCGCGAAGGACCTCAAGCTCTCGGACAAGCAGGTCCGTGTGATGCACGGCGGTCTGACGGACCAGGAGCAGCAGGAACTCGTGGACAGCTTCAAGCAGTCTGCCTCCCCCATCCGCGTCCTGATCACCGGCGACGTCGCGAGTGAGGGCGTGAATCTCCACTCCCAGTGCCACGAACTCGTGCACTTCGACATCCCGTGGAGCCTCATCCGCATCGAGCAGCGCAACGGCCGCATCGACCGGTACGGCCAGAAGCACTCCCCGCGCATCACGACCCTGCTGCTCGACGTCGACGACGACGAGTTCTCGGGCGACATCCGCGTCCTCAGGAACCTGCTCGAACGGGAGACCGAGGCGCACACGGCGCTCGGTGACGTCGCGTCGCTGATGGGTGAGTACAGCGCTGCCGCCGAGGAGTCGGCGATCCGCGACGTGCTGCTCCGCAAGCGCAGCTTCGACGACGCGGTGCCGACCGTCGAAGCGACCCTCGAGGACGGTGACGAGATCACGCGGCTCATGGCGGAACTCGCGGCTGAGCAGGCGAGCGAGAGCAGCAGCGAGGGCAGAGGTGTACCCGAGAACGCGCCGGAGAGCACGGCAGCTGGCGCAGAGCAGCGCGACAAGGCTGACATCGGCACCGGTCTGTTCTCCGATCTGGTCTCCTTCCTCGACACGGCGCTGGCCGAGCGCTTCACCGTCCCGACCGCTGACGTCGCCCACGGTGGTGTCGCGTGGTCACGCACGAACGCGATCGCGCAGCTCGAACCGACCGCCGACCTTCGTCAACGACTCGAGGTCCTCCCGCAGTCGTACCTCCGAGACCGGCGGGTCACTGAGCGCCTCCTCCTGGCGACGACTCCGATCCAGGGCAAAGCCGAGGTCGACAGCGCGATCAATGACAAATCGAGCCCGTCGACCTGGCCACACGCGCACTTCCTCGGTCCGCTGCACCCCGTCCTCGACTGGGCTGCCGACAGCGCACTCTCCAGGCTCGGTCGGAACCGGGTCTATGCCGTCCGCGGCGCCGTGGACTACCCCGTCGTCCTCGTCCATGCCACCCTGACGAACCGAGCCGGCCAGGTCGTCGCAGGTTCCTTCCTCACCGTCGACTTCCCCGACGTCGAGCAGCACTCGTTCCACTTCACACAGCCGCACGCCGACGCGCGCGCGGCGCTGGCCCACGTCGGGTTCACGTCCGACGTGAAGACGAACCCGGGTGCGATCGACGCCGCACCGCTGCAGCGGTTGATCCCCACGGCAGTCGAAGCCGCCCGCAGCCAGGCGGTCCAGCAGATGGAGGCAACGGCAGACGACATCCGCCTCCGTGTGCATCAATGGGCCGCGCGGATCGACGACTGGCAGGGCTCAGCGGCTGAACAGACCCAACTGCGCGGGCTCCGAGAACACCGCGACCGTGTCGACGACGAATCAAAGCTCGTGGACCGCATGACGCCGAACCAGCACTTCGTGCGTCCCCTGCTGGTCGTCGTCCCCGCGGACAGCCCCACAGCCCCCGAAGAACACCCTGGAAGCGAGCACTGACGCGTGGGAAACCTGACCTCGGAAGCGATCGTCGTCGGCGAAGACTGGATCAGCGAGCACTACCTCACCACCGACGCGAAGTCGCAGTCCTTCCAGAGCCGGGTGCTCGAGCGTCGGGCAGCCTGGGACGCCGACGACGCAGAGGGACGCACGTCGACGCGCTCTCGCTTCACCGCGAAACGTGCCGAGCTGATGGACCTCCTCGCCACCGTGAATCCGGAGGGCGTCGATGATGCGGCTGACGGCCAGGAGGCTCTCCACGCCCTGTCGACGCACCTGCGGTCCGTCCTCGGGTACGCCCAGGGCGTCTTCCACATCGACGAAGCAGGTCCGGTCCGGCACGTGGCCATCCACGGACTCGAAGACGCAGCGCCGCTGGCCCTCATCGATGCCAAGCCAGTCGCGCAACTGGAGGACCTGCTCGGCAAGGACGACAACACGCTGCTGTCTGCATGGACGCCGGACAACGACGACCCGAAGCCGCTGACCTCGGTCGTGCGGGCGCTGTCGGTCGTCTTCGAGGGGACCGCGAAGTTCGCGCTCGTCTTCGCCGGCCGCTGGCTCCTGGTCGCCGAACGCGATCGTTGGTACGAGGGCAGGTACCTCGCCCTCGACGTGCAGCTCGCGTGCGAGCGGAACGACGCCAAGCGAGGCGGCGAGATCGATCGCGTCCTGACATGTGTGGATGCTTCGTCACTCGCGCCCGATGGTGACGGCGACGTCTGGTGGACCTCGACGCTTGAAGACGCGGTCAAGCACACCGTCGGTGTTTCCGAGGACCTGCGTGAGGGTGTCCGCGAGTCGATCGAGATCATCGCAAATGACGTCGTGCAGCGACGTCTGCAGCGCGGGCTCGAACCCCTGCCGAAGGATCAGGCACAGCCGCTGGCCAAGCAATCACTCCGGTTCCTCTACCGGATCCTGTTCCTGCTCTACGCCGAGGCATCCCCCCAGCTCGGCGTCCTGCCGGTCAACGCGCCAGAGTACGAGAACGGCTACAGCCTCGACCGGCTTCGTGAACTCGCGCTCGTCGTGATCCAGAGTCCACAGGGCGAGAGCGAGACACACCTCTACCAGTCGCTCGACGTGTTGTTCCGTCTCGTGGATCGCGGCCATGCGCCCAAGGCGACGGATGACGACGGAGCCGAGCCGGGCCTCCAGTTCGAGAGCCTGCGCGCGGACCTCTTCAAGCCGGAGGCGATCGCTCTCATCGGCGAGGTCGGTCTCAGTGATCGGAACCTGCAGCAGGTGCTGCGCCGGCTGCTCCTGAGCAAGGAGGCGAAGGGCCGGGACCGCGGCTACATCAGCTACGCCGATCTCGGGATCAACCAGCTCGGTGCCGTCTACGAAGGCCTGATGTCCTACACGGGCTTCTTCGCCGAGGAAGACCTGTTCGAGGTCGCGCCGAACGGAGATCCGTCGAAGGGCTCGTGGGTCGTCCCCGTCGGACGAGAGAGCGGCATCGAGTCGCATCACTTCGTGACACGCGAAGACCCGATGACGGGCCAGCCGAAGCGGGTGCGTCACCCAGCGGGCTCCTTCGTCTACCGGCTCGCCGGTCGTGAGCGCCAACAATCGGCGTCGTACTACACGCCCGAGGTCCTGACACAGTTCACGGTGTCGCAGGCGCTCGAGGAGCTGCTCGACCAGGACGGTCAACGGACAAGCGCGGAGGAGATCCTCTCCCTGACGGTCTGCGAGCCGGCTCTCGGCTCGGGCGCATTTGCGATCGAGGCTGTCCGCCAGCTCGCGGAGCAGTACCTGAAGCGCCGCGAGGAGGAGCTCGGCGAGCGCGTCGACCCGGACGACCGGCCGCGCCAGCTGCAGAAGATCAAGGCGGCGATTGCGCTCCACCAGGTGTACGGCGTCGACCTCAACGCGACCGCCGTCGAGTTCGCCGAGATCACGCTCTGGCTCGACACCATGTCGGAGGGCCTCGAAGCTCCGTGGTTTGGACTGCACCTCCGCCGCGGCAACTCACTGATCGGTGCCCGACGCGCCATCTTCGACCGGTCGTCGATCACGAGCAAGGCGTGGCTCAAGCAGGTGCCGCGGAACGTCCCGCTCCTGAGCGAGACGGAGCTCGGTGAAGCTGAGCTCCGTGCGTCGACCGCCGGCACCGTGCACCACTTCCTTCTGCCTGCTGAGGGCTGGGGTAGCGCAGTCGACGCGAAGGAGGCGAAGGAACTCGCACCGGAAGCGCTCACGGCGCTGAAGGCGTGGCGACGCGGCATCCTGGCGAAGCCGACGACGAAGCAGATCGACCAACTCATCGCGCTCGCGTACCGCGTCGAGACGCTGTGGGACCTCGCGCGACGTCGACTGACCATCGCCGAGCAGGAGATCCGGCGCGACATCCCGCTCTGGGGCCGCGAACGGCCGGACTCGGAGCGGAAGCCCGTCGTCTCGCGCGAGGAGATCGAGCGGACTCTAAACGCCGCGGACGGCGCGTATCAGCGACTCCGTCGAGTGATGGACGCATGGTGCGCGATGTGGTTCTGGCCACTCACCAACACGCTTACCAACGGTGCTACGCCACCGAGCTTGGACGAATGGATCACAACCCTTCGCGAGATCCTCGGGGAACAAACCGTTGCCAAGCCGAAGGCAGTAGCCCAGGGTCAGGTCACGCTCGGCTCGTCGCAGTCCGGCTGGGAAGCGCTCAACGATGAGGAACGCGACGATCTCGACTTCTCCAGCGCACGCCACGTCGATGATGTCCTTCGAGACCACCCATGGCTCGCGGTGACGCAACGCGTCACGAATCAGCAGGGCTTCTTCCACTGGGAGCTCGACTTCGCGACGGTATTCGAGCGCGGTGGCTTCGATCTGCAGGTAGGGAACCCCCCATGGGTTCGCCCCCGCTCCGACGTCAACGCGCTCCTCGCAGAGGGCGACCCCTGGTGGCAGATCGCTGTCAAACCGACTCAGTCGGTCGTCGCCTCGAGGCGTGCACAGACGCTCGAGGTCACTGGGATTCGGGACCTACTGGTAGACGGAACCGTCGAAGTCGCAGTCTTGTCCAGCTTTGTCGGTTCGCCCATCAACTTCCCGGTACTTTCGGGGCTCCAGCCGGACCTCTACCGCTGCTTCATGGCGCAGACATGGCGTAATGGCAGCGCGTCGGGAACAATCGGGCTCATCCACCCCGAGACGCACTTCACAGACGAAAAGGCCGGCCCTCTGCGGGCCGCTACGTACGCCCGACTTCGGCGCCATTGGCAGTTCGTGAATGAACTTCGCCTTTTCGACATCCACAATCTCGTCACCTACGGCACCCACGTGTACTCGAGTTTCGGCAAGGTCGACTTCACACAAGCGACGAACCTTTACCACCCTCAGACCGTGATCGGATCGCTCCGCCACAATGGCGAAGGCGAAGAACCGGGCTTGAAGGACCGTGACGGCAAGTGGGACCTCCGACCGCATCGCTCCCGTCTCGTCCGCGTAAATCTTGATGAACTCGCGACATGGCATGCAGCTTTGGAGAACGACTCCACTCCGATTATCCAGTCGCGCATGATTTACACCGTCAATCGCTCCATCGCGGCCGTTCTCGGCAAAGTCGCCCGTTCGCCGCGGACAGCAAGTGATGAACATCTCCTCTTCTCCCCGGGCCTCACCGAAACACAAGCCCGCGAAGACAAGGTCATCGCCTTCGACTGGGGCGAGGCACGCACACCGCGCGATGTTGTCCTTCAGGGACCGAATATCTTCACATTGAATCCGTTCTATAAAGCACCCAATGAATCAATGCGGAACAATAAGGATTGGGTACAGCTAGATCTGGAGCAACTCGCAAGGGACGCTCGACCAGTTACCTCATACACCCCAGAAGCCGGATTCGACGCTTACAGAAACAGTTACACGAAGTGGGGGCAAGGAAGGCCGATCGACTACCCTCGAGTGAGCTGGCGCGCCATGGCAGCAAATACGGGGGAACGCACGTTGATACCGACCGTTCTTCCTCGCGGCTACGGGCACGTGAATGTTATATTCAGCGCCGGAAGCCCCGCCGCGAAAGTAGAAGACCTGTTGCGGATTGCGGCCGGTATGAGCTCAATGATCGCCGACCTAAGCGTGCGAGCCGCACCGAAGAGCAACATTTACATGTCAGTCACGAACAGGCTCCCGGTTCCAGCGCAATCTTTTCGAGGGAACCCCGGCCTACGCTTGAGGGCAGCGCGGCTTGCTGCCCTCACCGAGGACTTCGCCGAATTCTGGGTTCCGAGCGCCTTCGCTTCCGGCACGAGGCTCGGAGAGTGGGCAGGAGGAATTCCTTACGAGGGACGCCCGCCACTCAGCATCGAATCAGCCTCCTGGGATGCCGACGTGCCGCTTCGCCGAGCGTCCGACCGGCGTCAAGCTCTCGTTGAGATCGACGCGCTTGTCGCGCTGGCGCTTGGCCTGAGTGCCGACGAACTGTGCACGGTCTATCGAACCCAGTTCCCCGTGCTGTACGGCTACGACCGCAACGTGTACTTCTACGACGCGAACGGACGGCTGGTGCCGAACGAGGTGCTCAGGGTGTGGCGTCAGAAGCAGGACGCGATCAGCGAGGAAGAACGAACCGCGACGAACGCGTCGGGAAACACGTACACGTACGAGCTGCCATTCCGGACGCTTGACCGCGAGGCCGACATGCGCCAGGCGTACGCCCACTTCGAACAGCTTTTGAAGGACGAGGCATGAGCGAGCTGCTCCCCTCCGTACAAGCCGGCGAGATCACGAAGGGACTTGTCGACTTCCTGACGACAACGTTCGCGCTCTCGGAGCCTGAAGCACAGACGACGCTGGAGCAGTTCCTCCAGGACCCGGAGGACGGGATCTTCCGTGGGCCCTACGTCCGGCTCCGGCTGCCGTTCCGCTCAGCAGATCCCGGCTGGGAAACGGCGCTCGAGTGGACTCCCGCGTTCCCGCCCTACGGGCACCAGGCAGAAGCAATCGCCCGGCTCTCCAGCTTGCGGACGCCCGAGCACGACGGCCCGCAGCCGACGCTGGTCACGACCGGGACCGGTTCGGGCAAGACCGAGGCGTTCCTTTACCCGATCCTCGATCACGTCTTGCGTGCTAAGCGACAGGGCGTCGAGGGGATCAAGGCGCTCATCCTCTACCCGATGAATGCGCTGGCGAACGACCAGGCACGGCGTATCACCGACCTGATCATGACCGACCCCGCACTCGGCGGAATCCGCGCGGCGCTCTACGTCGGTGAGGAGGGCCCGCAACGATCGACCGTGACGAAGGACGGGCTCATCAGCTCGCGCCCCGCGATGCGGGAACAAGCGCCGGACATCCTGCTCACCAACTACAAGATGCTGGACCAGCTGCTGCTGCGTCCGTCGGACGCGACTCTGTGGGACCAGAGTGCCACGAGCCTCCAGTACCTGGTCCTTGACGAGTTCCACACGTACGACGGTGCGCAGGGGACGGACGTGGCCATGCTGCTGCGACGGCTCGGCCTCGCACTCAAGGGGCGGTGGGGCGATGACGACTTCGATGAGGCGGCGCGGCAGCGGCCCCTCGGAGTAATCACGCCAGTCGCGACGTCCGCGACGCTCGGTGACGGCAGCGACCCGAGCGCGATGGTCGCGTTCGCGAACACGGTGTTCGGCGGAGGGTTCGATGCGTCGAGCGTCGTCACCGAGACGCGGCTGTCCGTTGACGAGTGGGCTCGGGAGTCCATCGAGTCAATCAAGAAGCTGCACCTGGCGCCGGTTCCGGTGATAGACGCACGCGCCGCGCACCTCCAGGAGCGACTCGGTGGGCAACGCCGCAGCCCGGAGGAGATCACGGCCGCGGTGCTCGAGTTGTTCTACGTCGCGATGGAGGCTGAGGAAGGTCAGGAACGTTACGAAGCCGCGCTTGCCTCGGCGACCGACGATGCAGACCGGCTCGAGCTCGAGTTCGCGCTCATGCTGGCTCATCCCTTCGTCCGCACGCTCGTGACCGCGGGTGAGCAGGCAACATCTCTTGCAGAACTCGCGCGGACGCTGTTTCCCGACGAGCTCGTTGCCGGCGAGCGGCCCACAGACCGTGACGACGCTCGCCGAACCACGATCGTGATGGTGCTCGCCGCGCTCAGCCACCTCCGTAAGGAGTTCGGACGCCGGTCCGTGTCGGTCGATCTCCATCTCTGGGTCCGCGCGCTCACGCGCGTTGACCGGGCGGCTCAGGCGCTGCCGGAGTTCCGCTGGGCCGACGATGGGGAGCTGCGCACCGATGTGGGGGCCGGAGACACGGCCGTCGAGGTCGCCCCCGCCTTCCCCGCGCTCTACTGCCGGCACTGCGGTCGCAGCGGCTGGGGCGTAGAGCTTGCGCCGACTGGTTGGGACCTGGCGCAGACCGACGCGAACATCCGTCGGAACCACGCCAACAAGCAGTCGAAGAGTCGGTTCCGGGCACTCATCCACGCTCCCCGCGAAGGGGAACTGGCCCTCGCTGGGGCGAGTGACGACGACGGCCTGACCACCGGCCCGTGGTGGTTCCGCGTCGCCGACCGGCAGATCACCAGCGAGCACCCGAGCGCGGACGACGAGGGCGTCGCCGTGCCGGTCCTCACCCTGACGGGCAACGACGCGGACGAAGAGGCACGCGACGACGTCTGCCCGAACTGCGGCAAGACGAACGGCATCCGATTCCTCGGTTCGGCGATCGCCACGCAGTTGTCGACCGTCGTCACGACCCTCTTCGGCGATCGGCACCTCGACGACGGTGAGAAGAAGGCGCTGGTCTTCACCGACAGCGTGCAGGACGCCGCTCACAGAGCCGGCTTCATCCAGAGTCGGGCGCGCGTCTTCAACTTGCGCAATGCCGTGCGACAGGCCGTCGCAGAGGAGACAACGCTCGACGACATCCCGGCGGCGATGATGGCATCTGCCCAGACGCCGAGCGAGCGGTACCGGCTCCTCCCGCCAGACCTCGCTGAGCGCGAGGGCTTCCGGGCGTTCTGGGACACTGACAAGCCAGCGTCGACAGTCGTCAGGAAGCGCGTCCAGCGACGGCTCGCGTTCGACCTCGCGCTCGAATTCGGCCTCGAGTCGCGGGTCGGGCGGACTCTCGAGGAGACCGGCAGCCTGGCGGCCCTCGTCGAAGCTGGGCCGGAAACCCGACTGGAGGCGGTTGGTCGCGTTGCGATCAAGGGGCTCGAGGTGGACTGGTCACTCGACGATGCCGGTGACGGCCTGATCGACGCTGCTTCCGTGGTTCGATGGGTGCGCGGCACATTGGAACGGTTGCGTGAACGTGGCGCCATCGACCATCCGTGGCTGAACAAGTACGTCGAGAACGACGGCAACCGCCATTGGGTCTGGGGCGGCCGTCCGCGCCAAGAGGGGATGCCCGCGTTCCCTCGCGGACGCGAAGCGCCCGCTTTTGCACGGGTGGGCAAGAAGACAAGCGGTATACGCGAATCAGCGCTCGACACAGTCACCTCCTCGCAGAGCTGGTATGCACGGTGGGCTGCTCGGTGCCTCGGCGTCGTCCCGTCCGCGGGTGAGAAGCTCGCTCGACGGCTCTTCGAGACGCTCGACCGCGAGGGGATCGTGACATCAAGACCGATCGCAGGCGGTGACACCCGCGCCTACGGCCTGGCGCCGAGCAGCATCATCATCGGACCGGCCTCAGGAACCGGCGTCGGCCAGACGCTCGTTTGCGACACGTGCGAGACCGAGACGCCGTCCGCTCGCATCACCGCCGACCAGCTCGCAGGTGGTCCGTGCACCACGGCGCGGTGCCCGGGAACGCTCCTGCGCAAGGACGCGAAGCCGGAGAACTTCTACCGGGACCAGTACGACAACGGCCAGATGCGCCGGGTCGTCGCTCGCGAGCACACGAGTCTGCTCGCGGACAAGCTCCGGCTCGACTACGAGACCCAGTTCAAGAACAGCGATGCGAAGCCGGACGCCCCGAACGTGCTCGTCGCGACACCGACCCTCGAGATGGGCATCGACATCGGTGACCTCTCGACCGTGTTCCTCGCTGGGCTTCCTCGCACCGTGTCGTCGTACCTCCAGCGGGTCGGTCGCGCCGGCCGGCTGACGGGAAACGCTCTCATCCTCGCGTTCGTCCTCGGACGCGGTGACCAGCTCCCGAAGATCGGGGATCCGTCGTCGGTCATCAACGGAGCCGTCCGGCCTCCGGCGACCTACCTGAACGCGGTCGAGATCCTGCAGCGTCAGTACACCGCGTTCGTCATCGACCAGCTCGCCGCGGACGGAGCGTTGCCAGAGACCCAGTACGCGCCGAAGGTCTTGAACGACTCCGACCCGGGCTCGTTCCTCGACCTGGTCATCACGAGTGCCGAGCAGCACGCGGACCAGCACCTGGCACACTTCACCGGCGCCTTCGACTCGCTGAACGAGGAAGTGGTCAGTGGGCTGTCCGACTGGGCCCGGCCCGTCGGGTCAGAGGCTCGGTCGAGCCAACTCGCTCGGACGTTGCTCGACGCGAGCCTGCACTGGAACCAGGAGCTCGAGCGGCTCCGGATCCGGACGAAGGCGATCGAGGAGTCGTTACCGGAGCTCAAGCGCATGGCGGAGCTGACGAAGGAGAGCGAGGACGTGTCGGCCCACAGCGCGGCTCGGGCCTCGCTGCGCTTGGCAAAGAAGCAGGCTGGGGAGCGACGGACGGAGTTCTGGGTCGCCGCCCTCGAACGGTACGGAGTGCTCCCGAACTACACGCTGCTCGACGACCGGGTGCAGCTCGACGTCGGACTCACCTGGGTCGACCCGGAGTCCGGTGAGTTCGCAGAAGAGCAGCGGAGCTACGAGCGAGGACGCAGCCGGGCGATCAGCGAATTCGCCCCCGGCGCACACTTCTACGCGCAGGGGCTCGACGTGACCATCGATGCCGTCGACCTCGGGACCGACGGCGAACGCGTCCGGACCATGGCCTTCTGCCCAGACTGCGGTTTCGCCCGAGACCTGGACGAAGGTGCGGTCGCGACGTGTCCGCGGTGTTCGAGCACCGCGATCGCGGACGTCGACCAGCGACTGCGCGTCGTCGAGATCGAGCACGTCTCGGCGGAGGTCCGTCGCGACGAGTCGAGCATCAGCGACTCCAGCGAGGACCGCGAGCGGGTTCGCTTCACGGTCCAGCTCGCTGCCGACCTCGACGAGGCAAGCATCTCGGCGCAGTGGTACGTGGACGAAGTCGGGTTCGGCTGCAAGTTCGCGCGTGCGATGACCTTGCGCTGGGTGAATCTTGGTCGGGCAGGCCTCGGGGCGACGCGGTTCATCGCCGGTGCAGAGCACGCTTCACCACTGTTCCGCCTGTGCAAGGGCTGCGGGAAGCTCGACCGCGAAGGCGACACGAACAACACGTGGGAACACCGCGTCTGGTGCCGCTACCGGAAGGACCGGTCCGAGCACACCGACACGATCGCGCTCACGCGGACGCTCACGACGCAGGCGATCGTGCTGCGCGTCCCCCCGTCGATGACTGTCGGTGACGCGTTGTCCATGCCGAGCCTGTCCGCCGCGATCCAGCTCGGTCTGCGCGAGGTGATCGGTGGTGCCCCCGACCACCTCCAGATCGGCACCATGGCCGAACCCGTTCCGGGCGAGGACGTCAACAACCTCGCGCTGCTGATCCACGACACCGTCCCCGGTGGGACCGGCTACCTCGCCGACCTCGCGGACCCATCGCGCATCCGCGAGGTCTTCGAGCGGGCCCTCGCCGCACTCGAGCGCTGTGACTGCGCCACTGACCCCGTCCGAGCAGCGTGCGACAAGTGCCTGCTGCCCTTCGCTCCTGGTGGTGACGTGGGCAGCGTGTCGCGTACGAGTGCGCTGCACAATCTCCAGGTGCTCCTGCAGTTCCGTGACGGCGCCGCGTCGGACTGGTCGACAACTGAGATCGATCCTGGCGTCCAAGACCCGGAGTCACACCTCGAGCAGTGGTTCAGAAAGGTCTTCAAAGAGCGCGTGACCGCCCTCGGCGCGAGCCTCAAGGAGATCCCGGGTGAGTGGGGTTCGACGATCCAAGTCACGCTTCCGGGACAGCACCGGACGTGGTCGTTGCGACCGCAGCAGCTCGTTGGAGGCACTCGACCGGACTTCGTGCTCGAGGCATCGGGAGCTCATGTTCCGCCGGTCGCGATCTACACGGACGGGTTTGCCTACCACGCATCACCGGCGAATCTTCGACTCGCGGACGACGCGATGAAGCGCCAGGGTCTGCGCGATCTCGGCTACCGCGTCGTTGCGCTGACATGGGACGACCTGCGCCGCCTGCGGGACGGCGAAGCGGAGCCCGATCTGAACGTCTTCGACCCCAGCTCCTCGTTGAAGTTCGCCGGGCCGTTCCAGCTCACCCCGGCAGACGTGAAGATGCTCGAGGAGAACCCCGTCACGATGTTGATGGGTTGGATCCAGAACCCTGAAGAAGCCGCTGCGCGAACGGAGCGTCTTGCAGATGCGCTCCCGATCCTCGCGATACCGCGCGGCCGGATGGTCACCGAATCCGGCTCGATCGTGGAGCAGGCGATCGTGCTTGCGCTCGACAGCGCCGGCTCACTCACGGCCGGTCCGACGTCATGGACGCTCCGCTCTGCGCATCTCGCGATGCTCGCGCGGCGTCCCGTCGGCGTGAAGGGCACGACGCCTCCCGAAACAGCGCTCGTGCTCGACGACGGCCCTGAAGCACTGACCGCGCCCGGCTTCCGGGAAGCTTGGCAGCGGTGGCTCCGACTGTCGAACCTGCTCGGTGCCCGCCTGGCGGAACCAGTGACCATCACGACGGCCAGCGCCGCTGCTGTCGTTCCGGTGGCCCATGCAACTCCGGCTCCTGAGGAGACGCGTGATGATCTCTCGTCGGAGTGGAAGGAGTTGATCGCGCTGGCTGAGCCAGAAGAGGCATCGATCCTCGGACGGCTCGCCGAGCTCGGCGTTGCCGTTCCCGTTCTCGGTCACGAGACGACTAGTGGGCTCCCGGTCCCAGTGGCCTGGCCGGGGGAACTCATCGCACTCGACGCAGGGTTGACCGACGCAGACCGAGACGAACTGCTCGGCGATGGTTGGTCGCTCGTGTCGACGTCGGACGCGCCCTCGCTCCTCCGACTATCCCGCAACCGGAAGGACTCCTGACATGCCCTTGCTCGTCATGGCGAACATGCAGCAGAAGCTCGAGAAGGTCGTCCAATTGAAGCTGTTCGCCTTCATGGCGAAACTGCAGACCGACGACACCCTGCCCGGGCTGCACATCGAGCCGATGGTGAATGCAGCGGACCAACGCGCTCGTACCGGTCGTGTCGATCAGGGTCTTAGGGCCGTGCTCTACAAGATCGAAGTACCGTCTGGACCGACCACATACGTGTGCGCAGGTGTCTACGAGCACGACGAAGCCATCAAGATCGCCAAGTCGCAGATCCTTCGGGTGAACCCGGTCAACGGCGTCACAGAACTGATCGCTGCGCCGGCGCCCGTGGTGCCGGCACCACAAGATGCGTGGACTGCGCAGAAGCAGCCGACGGCTTCGCCGCAGGCGTTCCTCGAACAGTTCGGGTACACGATCGACGACTTGACGAGCTCACTCGGCTTCGACGTCGAGACCGCGGAACGTCTCCTCGCGATCCAAGCCGAGGACGCACTCCTGGCGTTCGCCGAGTCGCTGCCCAACCAGTGGCAGCAGAACGCGGCACTCGGCCTCGCTGTCGGGGACTCGATCGAGGGGATCAAGACGTCACTTGGCCTCAGCGATCCGGAAGCAGACGAGGCTCGCCCGGCTACTGACGAGCATCTCGCCGGGGTAGTGTCCGGCGTCACCACGGATGAGGCCGAGGCCTCGAAGCTCTTCGTGTCGCTCACGCGCCCTGCGTCGCAGATGCAGTTCACGTTCGTTGAGGACGACGAAGAACTACGGCGGGTCATCGAAGGTGGTGATTTCGGAGCGTGGCGGGTCTTCCTGCACCCTGAACAACGCGCTTATTCGACGCGCGCGTACAAGGGGCCGTTCCGACTCACTGGCGGGGCGGGTACCGGCAAGACCGTTGTCCTCCTTCACCGGGCCCGTGAGCTCGCTCGGGACGACAAGGCACGGGTGGTGCTCACCACCTTCACCCGAACTCTGGCCGGGATGCTCGACCGTGACTTGCGACGGCTCGATCCGCAGCTCCCGCGCGCAGCGCAGCTCGGCGAGACCGGTGTCCTCACCGCGGGGATCGACCAGCTCGCGCACGCCGTCCGAGACGCTGCGGAGCCGGCCGGTTGGGAGCAGGCGTCCATCGAGGCCGTCGGTTGGGACGCCGAGCGTTCGGCTTCCCTGGTCTCGAACGCCACTGGGTGGGACGAAGCCCTGTTTGACGCCAAGCCCGACCTGCCCGGTGAGCTGCTGTCGCCCGCCTTCATGGAGAGCGAGTACCTCCAGATCATCCTGCCCAATGGAGTGACGTCACGAGCGGACTACTTCGCTGCCCGACGTCCCGGCCGTGGGGTGGCGCTCGACCGGACGAAGCGAGCGCAGGTGTGGTCCATCGTCGAGCAGTTCCGGCGCAACGCACGAGCCCATCGCCGGCTCTCGTGGGCGGAGCTCTCGTCCGTGGCGGCTGCGTACCTCAATGCGCACCCCGAGCAACGGCCTGCAGATCACGTCCTCGTCGATGAAGCCCAGGACCTGACCCCGAGCCACTGGGCGATGCTCCGCGCTCTGGTCGGGGAGCACGGCAACGACCTCTTCGTCGCAGAGGACTCGCACCAGCGGATCTACGGGCAGCGCGTCGTGTTGTCGCGTCTCGGGATCAAGATCGTGGGGAGGTCGCGGCGCCTCACCCTCAACTACCGGACGACGCAGCAGAACCTGCGGTACGCACTCGGTGTCCTCGAAGGCGGCGAGTTCACGGACAGTGAAGGCGATGTGCAGGACGAGCACGGGTACCGATCCGCGCGCCTCGGGCCCGAGGTGCAGGTCCGCGGACACCAGACGCCTGCGGCGCAGTACGACGCGCTCGCGGCACAGATCGAGGAATGGACAGCGCAGTCGGGCGACCCCGAGTCGATCGCCGTGCTCGTCCGGACGAAGACCGCGACCGAGACGGTGGTTCAGCAGCTCGCCACGCGCGATGTGCCCGCGACGGAGAAGTCCGCACGCGGCAAGGTACGCGTGATGACGATGCACAGCGCCAAGGGCCTCGAGTTTTCCCGGGTCGTGTTGTTCGACGTGTCGGAAGGCGTCGTTCCGAACAAGCTGGCTCTGCAACACGCCGCGCCCGACGAGCGGGCCGACGCCGAGCTCCGCGAGCGATCGCTGCTGTACGTCGCGGCCAGCCGCGCTCGCGACGAGCTGACCGTCAGCTGGCAAGGAGCACCTTCTTCGCTACTGGCGCGGTGACGAGTTCGCTGTGGCTCTGGACGAAGTTGCGCTGACGCGCTTGGTGATGGGGCTCGTGCCGACGATGTCGAGGAGCCTGGCCGAACAGTTCAACGTGTTCCGGGTGATGCACCACGGCACCCACGAGAAGCAGTTGTCGAACGTCTTCGCGTGGCTCCTGCGTGCGGATGCGACACATCACCTCGGAGACCTGTTCCAACGCATTCTGCTCTCCCGCATCAACACGGAGCGCTCCTCCGGTGACCAGCTACCGCTCTCCGGATTCCGCGTGCTGCAGGAGGTGGACACGACGATCGCTGCCGAGCCTGGCAAGGACATCGCCGACATCGTCCTGCTGCGTGATGACACGGCGGTCGTTATCGAGAACTTCGAAACCTCGGACGGCCACGGGCACGACTACGAGGGCTACCTCGCCTACGGCAGTGCAAACGGGCGACGGAGCGTCGTCGTGATGCTGTGCGCACGTCGGGAACACCAACGCTTGATGATGGGCTGGGAGGACGCCGCCGTCATCCCCTACTCGGAGGTTCTCGACGATCTCCGAGCCCATCTCAACGCGGATCGCCGGTGGCGGAGTGAAAACCCCCGGCAGGACGTCTTCATCAACGAGCTCGTCGATCAATTCGTGGAAGGACCGCAGGCGATGACGGTGCAGGATCAGTTGGAGTTCATCAAGACGATGTGTGAGACCGGCGAGTCCGCTCGCTACGGGCGGCGCAACCGGGAAGCAGTGGCAGCCGACTTCGCCGCGCAGGTCGCTCAGCACGCGCAGCGCCAGTTCGAGGAGAGCCGGCGAACCCTCGGCTTGGTGAAGCGAGCCCTGCGTCAGCACGCCGAACGCATAGTCCGTCATCAGGTGAATGAACTGCTCCGTGGTGATGCAATCCTGTCCGTCTCCGCGAACTACCAAGGACAATGGGAATGGTGTTCGACACTTGCCACACCGGAAGGTGAACCGACAATCTTCTTGCAGTTCGGGCCGACCGCCGCAACGCAGAACGAACGAGCTCCGGAGCCGTTAGGCGACCCCGACTACTCCAGGGTCTTCATCACGCGGGAGGCGGGGGCGGGAATCGATCGCATCGTGCAGACGGAGGTGACGCTCGAAGAGGTGCTCGCGGGGCTCGCGGATGACGACCAACGCCTTTCCCGAGCCGTCACAACGCTGATCCGGGATCGTCCGACCCAGTCCTGATCAGGAGAGTTGTACTTCTCGCCTGAAGAGCGACGACAGCTGACTGGTGATCTGGTTGACCGGCTGGTCGAGGTCGAGCGCATGCTGCCGCACCTCGGGCCCGTCGATGACGACGACCCGACGCGGTTCGGCCTCCCCCGCCGCGTAAACGAGCCACCCCTCTGCCAACCCGAACCTCCGGCAGTACGCCGCCATCTGGTACAGATCAGCATTCGGGTACTGCCCGTGCTTCTCCACCTTGTACTTCACGTCGATGCACGCCTGAACCTCCCCGTCGACGAGCCACACGAGGTCGGGCGCGATCTTCACCGTCCCCTCGACGTCGAGCGTCGACTGGTACTGCGACACGAGCACTCCCCCGTACGGTTTGAACGCCTCGCGGAGTGCAGCCGACACGAAGTCCTCGAACACCGACCACATGTCGACGAGGAAGCCCGACGCGATGACCGACCCGGCCCGTTGTTCGATCGACGACCCCGACAGCACGAGTGACGCTAGTGCCAGCGCCGATGAGTACCGCGCGTTCCGCCGGTCCATCCGAACGGACGGCGCCGGCGCCCCGACGGGGATCACCGAGACCTCGCCGAGCACCCGGACGATCCGCCGCAATGCTCCGAGCACGTCGGCAGGCACTCCGGGCAACCGCAACAACCGCGTCGCTGCGGCCAGCAGTACCTGGTTCTCGGCGATGTCCTCGACGTAGTCGTCGAACGACACCTCGACCGGCAGCGGCTGCCCACCCCGCCGCGTCAGCTGGTCCCCGATCCGCCACCGACCACGCACGAGCGGCAGCGCGTCCTCGCGCGTGACGTACCCGCGGAGCGGTCCTCCAGCCAACGCCCGCGAGGCTTGCCGCACGAACGCGTTCGCCAACGCCGGCACGAGGTCGTCGTCTTCCTCGAACCCGAAGTCGTCTTCGGTCCAGATCGCACTCCCGGCACGGGCGTACCCCAGCATCGCGAACAGCCGCCGCACCGGCGTCTTCGGATTCAGCCACACCGTGTGCCCGGCGATCCGCACGACGCCGACCTTCCGGACACCACTCACGCGGTACTCGTCAGCACCGAGCGTGGGCGCGACGGTCGCGATGTTCGCCGAGGCAAGACCGACCGCCACCGCGCGCGGCAGCCGGTGCACCACCGGCTGGTCCGCCTCCCGCAGCTCAATCGTCGACGGAAGCACCTTCGGCCCCGTCCGCCGACGCGGGCGTCGTCTGCCGACGCAACGTTGCCAGGCCGTACCGCGCCTCCAGGTCGACGCCTTCGCCGTAGTGGTGCTCCGCCAGGAGCGGCAGGATCTCGTACCGCCACACGTCCTGCAAACCCGTCACACCCAGGTCGCGCATCAGGAACGAGGGGCCGACCTTGGCGTCGTGGTCCTGGATCTGCGCGTTGAGTCGCGTCAGCAGGCCGGCGCGGTCGTCCTGGAGGCCCTTTGTCGCCGCCCAGAGCGAAAGCACGTTCTGCACGGGTTCACGTTCCGGGTGCAGCTCGACGAACGCGAATCGGCGCCGCATCGCGGCGTCCAGCATCGCGATCGAGCGGTCCGCAGTGTTCATCGTGCCGATGACGAATATGTTGCTCGGCAGGGTGAAGGGCTCGTCACTGTAGAGCAGGGAGATCTCGCTGTCGCGGTACTCGAGCAGGAAGTACAGCTCGCCGAAGACCTTCGCGATGTTGCCGCGGTTGATCTCGTCGATGACCAGGAAGTAGTTCGCCTCCGGGTTGGCAGCCGCGGCGTCGGCAAGACGGCGGAGCGGGCCCTTCCGGAGCGTGAAGGCAAGGTTGCCGCTGTCGTCGTTCGCTACCGGGCGGAAGCCCTCGAAGAAGTCCTCGTACGAGTACGTCGGATGGAACTGGACGATGGTCGTCTCGCCGTCGGTGCCATCGGTCACGTGATTGGAGAGCGCCTGGGCGAGGAACGTCTTTCCGGTGCCGGGCGGACCGTAGAGGATGACCTGCTTGCGACGTTCGACGAGGTCGAGGGTTTCCTGAAGCCAGGCCTGCGGCATGTGGAGGGCGGCTGCCAACTCACCGTTCGCCTGAGTGAAGGGGGCCCGAACGCCGTGCTCCAGATCAGGGTCGACCGGACCAGGACCTGGGTTCGGCAATGGCTCCGGTGGATTCGGCACTGTCTGGCGCCACCGGGGTGCCAACGGGTCCTTGTAGAACAGCGCTGGTCCATTCGCCTTCTGCTGCAGCGCGATGGAGATCTGCTGGAAGGCCTCGTCCGGGTCGTCCTCCATCTGCCCTTCGACCTCGCCTGCGAAGGCAGAGCGGATCGCCTCGCGGTCGTCACTCGAGACGACCTCCCCGAAGAATCCGGGATGCACGAGCAGGAGCAGCTCGTTCCGCTGGATCGGCAGGGAGGTTCCGGGCAGGGCCATCACAACATCTCGCCATGCCGTGGGGTCGTCGAGGGCTCGGTCGCGCTGCTCCTCATCAAGCCGGAGCCACGCGTCGATGCACTCGATGAGGATCGACGTCGCTGCGAACATGTGCCCGGAGATGCCCTGCCCCGGGTTGAAGGACCACGAGCGGAACGCTTGGTCGATTTCGGCCGGGATGGTGACGGGGTGCTCCATCCGGTCGAGCAGGAATGCCACGCGCTCCCGCTTCTTCCGCTCTCCGGGTTGTTCCAGCGGCAGGACCTGCCAGCACAGGAGTTCGGCCATGAGGAGCTTCGCCTCATCGCTCGCGCCGTCGAACTGGGTTGCGAGCTTCTCGAGGAAGACAGCGCCGTCAACCTCCGGCCGTCCGATGAACCGCTCGCGGAGTTCCGCGACGTTCTCCTCGCGCCAAACGCCACGGCCAGGAGCAAAGACCGAGTCGAGCTGGCGGAGGCCTCGGTCGACGAAGATCGCGCTGGTCGAGCGGATCGTCTCGGCTCGCCAGTCAGGCGGGACGATCTCCGTGGCGAGTCGGAGCTGGAGGTCCGCCTTGCGCCGCCGGTCGAAGTCACGCTGGCGCGTGTTGAGGACCGCGCCGAAGTCCTCGATCGGAACGTCGGACGCACTGTGCTGCCGACCGAGGTCGGTGACGCGCCATTCACCGCGACGTGGCTTCTCCATGAAGCCCGCGTTCACCATCGTTGACGATCCCCAGAAGAAGTCGGAGTCACCGACCGGCTTGCCCTTCGTGTTCGGCGCCAGCTCTTCGTCTTCGAGGGGGATGCGCTCCAGGACGGCGTTCCACACGTCCAGGCGTCGGGCTTCTCCGCCATTGCTGTCGAGGTAGCGGAGTGCTTCCTGAAGTCGCCGGAGTCGGTTCTCTGCTCGAGACACTGCTGTTCCCCTCATCGTCACGGCTGCGATGCCGCTCGCACGCCATTCTGCCGGTCGCACTCGACACGACGGCGTTTCGAGAGCATTCGTCACCCCTTATGATCAGCTCACCCGACCTGCGACGAACACGGAACACACATGACCGACGAGATCGACGTGGTGCGCGACGAAGACGGTGTGACGTTGTTCGGATCAGACACGGCCATCGAGCGCTTCCTCTCCGCGAACGACCTGCCCTCGCGCCAGTTCGATCTGCCCCGCCTGAGTCAGACACTCAGCGGTGCGTCCGGCGCAGCCAACGCTGCCGCACAGGTCGCGGCGGGGTCTGGCCGATGGGTCAAGCTGACGAAGGAGTCCGCGAAAGCGCTCGACAAGTTCTCCGCCATGAAGGGGTCGAGTGCAGGCGTGAGCCGCGCCATCGTCACCGAGAACGGGAAGATCAAGAACATCCTCGAGTTCACCAAGATGGGCTCGATGCTCACCAGTCCCGCGATGCTCACCGGTGTCGCCGGCATCATGGCGCAGCTGGCCATGCAGCAGGCGATGGATGAGATCACCGACTACCTCGCGAAGATCGACGCGAAGCTCGACGACGTGCTCCGGGCGCAGAAGGACGCCGCCGTCGCCGACCTCATCGGAGTCGAGCTGATCATCAACGATGCCTTGCGCGTCCGCGACCGTGTCGGTCACGTGAACGCGGTGACGTGGTCGAAGGTGAACGGGACGGAGTTCACCATCGCTCGCGCGCAGTCGTACGCGCTCCTGCAACTCGACGCCCTGGCGGAGAAGCTCGAACGCACTTCCAAGGTCGGAGAACTTGCCGACGTGACGGAGAGCGCCGAGCGAACCGTGCATGAGTGGTTGGCAGTCCTGGCGCAGTCCTTCAAGCTCCAGGAAGGCGTCGCGATCCTCGAGCTCGATCACGTGCAGCTGACCGCTCCGGAGGACCTCGATCACCACCGGGAGTCACTCCGCGACACCCGCCGGTCACGCCGCACCGCCATCACGCAGCGCACGGAGACGCTCCTGGGTCGGATCGACGCGGCAGCACGCGTAGGAGACGTCTCGGTGGTGATGCATCCTCTCGACTCCCGCACAGTCGTTCGTGCGACGAACGCTGTCGCCGGCCAGGTGATGGCGTTCCACGGCGGGATAGGCATCGAGGGTTCACGCGCAGAGCTGGAGTCGAAGCGATGGCGTGCCGCTTTCGGGGACGCGGCCGAGGATGCTCGGGACCGAATCGTAGAAGGTGGCGCCGACGGCGTCGAGGTGGCGCGCAAACTCGGAGGGAGCGCGCTGGAGCAGGCGGGCAACGCTGCAGAGGCTGTGTCCGCTCGTCTCGGGGGTTGGGCAAGCAAGCTCCGTCGTAAGCCCGATGACGGAGACACCGGCGACGCTCGCTGAAGTCGGACACAACGCCCTTGAGGCGCCGGCCGGCCATGGCCATTGCAGTGGCAGGCGCGCCCAGGCCGTCACCGATGGGGCTGGCGGTCACGGGCGATTTGCACGTCACCGCACAGCGATGTGGCTCGCGGTTCGATGGAAGAGCTGGTGGTAGTTCCGCGCTCGTGCACTCACCTGCCCGGCGGGCAGCGAGCGGCCGTCCTTCCGTCGGTACAGCTCTCGAGCATTGATGGAGTCCGCGATCTCACGGCTCGTCATCGGCGCGCCGTTCTCACGGAGTACTTCGATCATGGCTTCGTGCAGGGTCACATGGTCATCATGGCGCTTTGAACACCCATGGCCAACGAGAGACGCGGCACCACCCGGCACCGCGCCTCCCGTCCATCACAACGTCATCAACTCACCACGTCAGCACGAACCGCCCCCGCGTCCCGCCCGCTTCCAGCCGCTCATGCGCCTCCACAGCCCGCGCAGCCGGCAGGACCTCAGCGACCCGCGGCGTCAACGTCCCACTCTCCACCGCGTGCCGCAGCTGCTCGAGCTTGTCGAACGACCGGTACTCCGAGAACACCATGATCTGCACGAACTCGATCCCCCGCGCCCCGTTGCCCTGCCACCCCCGCACGTCGAAGAAGACTCCCCCGTCGCGAAGGGCATCCACGACCTCGTCGCGCTGCACGGCAGCATCGGCGAGCGCATCGACCCCGTCTGGCACGAGCTCCCGGACAGCGGAAGCGAAGGAAACACCGCGCGGCACCACGTGGTCCGGCCCGAGCGACCGGACGAGTGCTTCGTCGGCCGGAGCAGCATCCGCGATCACCGTCAGCCCGGCGGCCTTCGCCAGCTGCACCGCGTAGTTCCCGAGCAGCCCAGCGGCTCCGGTCACGGCGAGCGTCTGCCCCGGCGCGAGCGAGGCGTGCGACAGGATCTGCAACGCCGTCAGCCCGTTCATCGAGACTGTGGAGGCGAGCGGAAGAGACGTCCCGCGAGGAATCCGCGTGAACGACCCCACCGGCGCGACGAGCTCCTGCACGTAGGCGCCACCGTGGGCGCTGAGCGGCAGCGCCATCGCCATGACCTCGTCGCCGACCTGCCATCCGGTGACGTCGGGCCCGACCTCGTCGATGACGCCGGCGGCGTCCATCCCCGGCACGAACGGCGGCGAGGCCTGCGAGCTGTCCCGCTGCCCGGCGCGCACCCCCGTGTCGGTCGGGTTCACGGCGAACGCCTGCACCCGGATCCGCACGGATCCCGCACCGGCGTGCGGCTCCGGCACCTCGTGGACGGCGAGGGCCTCGGGCCCTCCGAACTGTTCGACTCCGACGACCTGCATCCTTCCGGTCTACGCGCACGTTGCTTGACACAACCTGACGCGACCACCCCACGGCCTGGAGGCCCGGCACCACCCCGCCCCGCGCCTCCCGCCCGTCAGGGGTGCGGTCCACGGCACATGGTGCGCCATGCTGGCACCGTGCGTTTCGACGAGCTCCTCACCCGGTCTGACGGTCCTGCGATCGCCGAGGAGCTCGCGGCCCTCCGTCGACCCGCCCGGTACGTCCTCGAGGGCGTCCACCAGGAGTCCCGGCAGCAGTACTGGCAGTTCCGCGTCGACATCGACGAGGCCGCGCAGACCTGGACGCTCGTGCGCCAGCGGGCCAAGCCGGTCTCCTACCGCGACGGCGTGCTGCACGAGCCCGACGACGGCCCGATCGACGTGTCGTTCGCCCGGGGCATGGTTTCGTCCCCCGTCGTCCGGATGGCCATGCCCGACCTGATGCTCCGGTGGGGCCGCGCCGCGGACGACGTCCACCCGATCCTGGTCCAGCACGTCGGCGAGCACTCGATCCTGCTGACGTTCGAGCACCACGAGGACCCGGCGTTCCGCACGACGCTGGTGATCGACGAGCGCGACGGCATCGCCCGCCGTTCGTACGAGTACGGCGAGGCCACGATCATCACGAGCGTGCGGACCGCCGAGCCGGACGAGGTCCTGCCCCGCGCCCGCTTCGTGCCACCGACGGACTGGATCCGCCCGCAGTACTGAGGTCGTGACGGCTCCGGTTCGCGATCCCCGACGATCACGAACCAGAACCGTCAGAACTCATTCGTCATCAGGGCCGTCACCGGTAGTCGTCCGGGTCCCCGAGCACGCAGCGCGAGTCCACATTGACGTGCGCGCGGATCTTCGTGGCTGCGATCGACGCACGAGGCTTGCCGTCGGCGCGCGCGACCACGGCCGACACGTCGCCCGTCGCTGCATCCATCTCGGTCTGCGTCGTTGCGAGCTCGTACCCTTGCTCTCTCCAGTGTTCACCGGCCTGTTCGATGAGCACCTGCGGGTCGTCCGGCCTGTCCACCTCGACGTAGTAGCTGAACTCCACCGCCTTCTGCCCGTCGACCTCACAGTCGTTCGCGACCGGCCTCGGGACTTCCTGTGGCCATGTGTCGGGAGCGAGTTCCAGGACCGACCGGAGTTCGGTCACGGCCTGCGAGCGCGCTTCGTCGATGGTCATGGTCTTGCCCGGCCCTGCCATCCCGCACCCCGACAGCGCGAGGATGATCGTGCTGGCCAGAGCGGCAGCGGTCATCGGCTTGTCCACTCACCTCGTCATCGGAGCCGCCCCGCCTCGACGCCGTCACTCGTCGTCATCGTGCACCGACCCCGTTGCACACGGTGACGTCACTTGCACTGCGACCGACGTCGAACTGATCTGGTACGCCGCTCCTGCCGCACCAGCCCGGTCGGCAGTCGCCGAGTAGAGCGTGCCCCTCGCACCGAAATCCGTCTCGGACGGCGATACTCGAAGGCCTTCCGACTCCCAGAACTGCCGGAGTGACTTCGCGGTTGCCTTCGCGTCGTTGTCGACCGACACCGGGAGGAAGTAGGCGAAGCGGACGCCGTCATCGCACTGCTCGGCGGTCGGTTCCGGGGTGTCGGGCCACGACACGTCCACGGCCTTCTCGGTCTTGCGGAGCAGTTGCAAGGCTTCGGCCTTCGCGTCCTCGGGGGTGTGCATCGATTGGCTCCCTCCTGCACAGGCCGTGATGCCCACGGTCAGCAGACTCGCCGTCAACACGACGAGCCCGATGCGTTGCTTCGCCATCACGGCAGGGTCACCTTCGCCACGGCTGTTGTTCATCGTCCGGAGAGCCAGCAACGCACCGGGAGTTGACGGAGACGAGTGCGTTCCCGTTCGTGATCTCGAAGGCTGCGCCCGCCTTGCCGTCAGCCTTCGCCGTGGCTGCGTACACGGTCCCGTACTTCGCCCCGAACTCCTGCTGGCTCCGTTCGACCTGGAGTCCCTTGGAACGCCAGAACTCGGCCAGGGAGTCAGCGAGTTCGGTCTGCTCCGAGGTGACCGGGGCACGCACCATGTACTGGTACCGAACACCCTCGGAACACTTCTTGCTGACTGGGTCCCCGGGCGACGACCAATCGAGGTCAGTGGACGTCGTGGTGTGGTCGAGCAGCGCCAGGGCATCTTTCTGCGTTTCTTCCGGGGTCATGCTCTTCGCTCCGCCCGCGCATCCAGCGAGCACGATCGTGGCGGACAGCAGGGCTACCAGCACGGCGAGCAGCTTGCGGATCGGAGCATGAGGAGGGGCGTCGAGCGGGCTCCACGACACTGTCAGATCGCCCATCATCTCCCCCGTCGCGGCCTGCACCACATCCCCGCCAGCAACATATCAGACGAGTTGCCGGACGCAACGACCCGTGCAGCGTTCTGTGCACGACCGACCCGCACCGCGCCTCCCGGCCTGCACCATCCCCCGATCGGACGATGCCGACACCACCGCACCGGTCGATCCGCCACGGCGACTCGACGACGAAGCTGGACCCATGCCCGAGTCCCCCGCCATCGAGGTCCTGCACCTCGGCAAGCAGTACGCCACCGGTAAACGCGCCGTGGACGACGTCTCCTTCACGATCGAGCGCGGCGAGACCTTCGCGCTCCTCGGCCCCAACGGTGCAGGCAAGTCCACGACGGTCGAGATCCTCGAGGGGTACCGGTCCCGCACCGCCGGCGACGTCCGCGTCCTCGGCCACGACCCCGCACGGACGAGCCGCAGCCACAACGCACGTATCGGCATCGTCCTGCAGACCAGCGCGGAGTCCCCGAACGTCACCGTCGCCGAGCAGCTGAACCACTTCGCCACGCTGTACCCGAAGCACCGCAGCATCGAGGAGCTCCTCACCGCGACGGGACTCGAGACGCAGTGCAACACCCGGATCAGCCGACTGTCCGGAGGCCAGCGCCGCCGCGTCGACGTCGCCCTCGGCATCATCGGCCGCCCCGAGGTCCTGTTCCTCGACGAACCGACGACCGGCTTCGATCCCGAGGCCCGCCGGCAGTTCTGGGACCTCCTGCGGCAGGTGCAGCACGAGGGCACGACGATCCTGCTCACCACGCACTACCTCGACGAAGCCGCCCAGCTCGCCGACCGGGCCGCGGTCATCGCCGACGGGAAGCTCCTCGACCTCGCACCCATCGACGAGATCGGCGGCGCCGAGGCCCGCACGCCCCGGGTCCGCTGGCGTGACGACGGCGGGGAACTCCACGACGAGCGCACCACCGACCCGACGGCGCTCGTCCGCAGCAGCAGCGCCCCCATGCACGACCTCGAAGTCATCCGTCCGTCCCTCGAGGACGTCTACCTCGACATGGTGGGACAGCAGTGAAGACAGCAACCAGCCGCATCTCGTACGAGATCCGCACCTACTTCCGCGCTCCCGACTCGGTCTTCTTCACGTTCCTGTTCCCGATCATCATGTTGGCGCTGTTCTCGGTCGCGTTCTCCGGCGCCGCCGACATCCAGGCCGGCCCCGGCGTCAGCGCCGACTACGCCACCTACTACCTGCCCGGCCTGGTGGCGACGGGCATCCTGCTCTCCGGCACGCAGTCCCTCGGCGTCGACATCGCCGGCGAGCGCAGCGACGGCACGCTGAAGCGTCTCGGCGGCACGCCCTTGCCGGTCCTGTCGTACTTCGTCGGCAAGATCGGCATGGTCCTCGTCACCACGCTCGTGCAGACGGCGCTGCTGCTGGCGATCGCGAGCCTGGTGTTCGGCGTCGACCTGCCGACCGACGCGGGCCGGTGGGGTGTCTTCGCCGGGGTGATGGTCCTCGGGATCGCCACCAGCTGCGTCCTCGGCATCGCGGTCTCGGCGCTCCCCCGCGAGGGGCGCCGCGCCACCGCCACCATCGTCCCGATCGTGCTGGTGCTGCAGTTCATCTCCGGCGTCTACCTGCCCTTCACGCAGCTCCCCACCTGGTTGCAGGACGTCGCGTCCGTCTTCCCCCTGCGCTGGATGGCGTCCGGCATGCGCTCCGTCTTCCTGCCCGGTGCATTCGAGTCGGGTGAGCCGGGAGGCGCGTGGCACCTCGGCCTCGGAGCCCTCGTGCTGGCAGCGTGGCTGGTCCTGGGCACGGTGGCCTGCCTGTTGACGTTCCGTTGGAACCGCAAGGACGCCTGATGGCGCCCCGCTGGTGGGATGCTGGGCACATGAACGGCGAGACGTGGATGCGCAACCGCTGGCTGCACGTCTTCTTCGCGGGCACGATGGCCCTCACCGCGGTGATCACCGTGTACGGCTGGTCCCCGTGGTCGACCCGCTGGCCGGCGTACACCGCGGTCGTGGTGCTCATCGTCGCCTACGTCGTGTTCGGCCACCGCGGCTACGACAGCCCCCGTGCCGCCGCGGCCTTCCTGCCGCTGGTCCTCGTCTCCGCCCTGGTGTTGCCCGCCGTGGTGCCGAGCACCGCGTTCGTGCAGTGCATCGCGTTCCCGCTCGTCTGGGTGCAGTCCGAGCGGGTCCGCACCGGCGTCCTGCTCTCGGTCGCGGTCGGCATCGCGAGCGGCATCGGCCTGCAGGTCTCCGACGGCCCGGACGCCCTCGTCAGCACCCTGCTCATCGAGGGCATCAGCGTCATCGGTGCCTGCGCGATGGGCGTGTGGATCTCGAGCGTCGCCGACCTGTCCGAGGAACGCCGCCAGCTCCTCGACGAACTCCGCGCCACCCAGCAGTCCCTCGCCGATGCCCACCGGAGCGCGGGCGTCGCGAGCGAACGGGAGCGCCTGGCCCGCGAGATCCACGACACCGTCGCGCAGAACCTCGCCGGCATCGTCATGCTCACCGAGCGCGCCCGCAAGGACCTGGCGAACGACCGGGGAGCCGCGCTCGACGAACGACTGGCGGTCCTCGAGGAGTCGGCACGAGCGGCGCTCGAGGACTCCCGCGCCCTCATCGCCGCCGGGGTCGCCGGTGCCACGAGCGGCAGCCTCGCCGGGGCACTGCACCGGCTCGCCGAGCGGTACACCCGTGAGACCGGCACGCCCGTTGCCGTCGACGCGACCGACGGCCCGCTCGACCGTGACGCCCAGGTCGTACTGCTCCGGGTCGTCCAGGAGTCCCTCGCGAACATCCGCGCGCACGCCGACGCCCGTACCGTCCGGATCGTCCTGCGGCACGCGCCCGAACACGTCGGCGTCCGCGTGGTCGACGACGGCGTCGGGTTCGACACCGGCGTGCCGACTGCCGGGCACGGTCTCCGGGGCCTCCACGAACGGCTGGCGCTCTCCGGCGGTACCTGCACGATCACGAGCACACCGGGCGGCGGCACCGTCGTCGACGCGAGCCTGCCCACCGGACCCGAGCCGAGCCTCCCGGCCGTCGAACGCCACGTCCTCGCAGAGGTGACCCGGTGATCCGTGTCGTGGTCGCTGACGACCATCCGATCGTCCGGTCGGGCATCGTCGCGCTGTTGCAGGACGCCGCCGACATCGCGGTCGTCGGTCAGGCCAGCGACGGCCGCGCCGCGGTGACGGTGGCGCTGGCCGAACGCCCCGACGTCGTGCTCATGGACCTCCGGATGCCGGTGCTCGACGGCGATGCGGCGACGGCGGAGATCCTCGCCGCCGACCCAGGCATCCGCGTCCTGATCCTGACGACGTACGAGTCCGACGACCAGATCCTCGCCGCCATCGAGGCCGGCGCCACCGGCTACCTGCTGAAGGCAGCCCCGGAGTCCGAGATCCTCGCCGGCGTCAGGGCGACCGCACGGGGCGAGACCGCGCTGGCACCATCGGCGGCCGCAGCGCTCGTCCGCCGAGCGACGGGATCCCTCCCCGCTGCTGCCGGCCCGACGCTGACCCCGCGCGAGCTCGACGTCCTGCGCCTCGTCGCCCAGGGCAACAGCAACCCGGCGATCGGGCGCGCACTGTTCCTCAGTGAGGCCACGGTGAAGACCCACCTCGGCCACGTCTTCGAGAAGCTCGGCGTGAACGACCGCACCCGTGCGGTGATCCGCGCGATGGAGCTCCAGCTCCTCCCCTGATCAACTCCGCAGTCAGGCACCGCTGATCACCGCAGCGCACCTGAAGGGCATCGACGTCGTGCTCCAGCGCATCCGCTATCGCCAGAGCCCGACGTACACCAGTCCGCCGAAGACGACGGACACCCCGCCGATCGCGATCAGCCAGATCGGTGCGCTCATGCTCGACGTCCCCGGTTCTTCGCAGTCCCCCCGGCTCCGACCCTATGGCTCCGTGCACGACGGGGATCTTTCCCTGCAGCGCGTGTGACGGTTCCGGTTCGCGATTCCCGACGATCCTGAACCAGAACCGTCACCGGGCAGACAAGAGACCCGGTCCCGCGCAATGGACCTGACCACGGCGCAACGACGCACACAGCGTGCCGGTGCGCACCGCTGGCATGACCACCGCCGTCAGATCGCTCAGAACAACCCCGTAAACGCAGAAAACCCCTGACCATGAATGGTCAGGGGTTCCCTGTTGTTGCTACGTT
>NZ_JARVRN010000016.1:0-47212 GCF_030209655.1 Curtobacterium sp. MEB011
ACGACGGACCGGAGGCGCGGCGCGGCGCAACCACGAGCCTCCCGCCGGGCGGCGCGCGCGGTCACGACTCCCCGCTCAGGTTCGCCGATTGGCCACCTGCCGTCGACCGGCACCGCCGCAGGCGACGCGTTGCGACCAGCCCACGACGGACCGGAGGCGCGGCACCAGCCGGCACCGCGCCTCCGCTCCGGACGTCGCTCGCGTCTACAGCCCGGACTCGGCCGTCCGCACCAGGATCGCGTCGCTGTCGGGGCACAGCAGCACGTCGTCGGGCGCAGCCCGGCGGATGGTCTGCAGGTCGGAGTTGTTGAGCGCCACGCCTGAGGCCGTCGACACGCCACCCTGCAGCAGCGAGGCGCCGAAGCCGTAGCGCGCACGCTGCCGGTCGTACAGGGCGAGCAGCTCGGCCGGCACCTTCGCGGCGACGTCGGCGCGGGCCTGCTCGGCGGACTCGCGGTCGGCGGTCAGCCGGGCGATCTCGGCGTCGCGCTCGGCGACCAGACCGCTGCGCGCGGACTCCACCTCGGCGAGCTTGCCCTCGATGTCGCCGACCCGGGCACGGAGCCCGTCGAGGTTCTCCATGATCTCGAGCTCGGCGGTCTCGAGGCCCCCGATGCGCCGCTGCAGCGAGTCGAGCTCGCTCTGCAGTCCGGCGGCGTCCTTCGCGTTCGCGACGTTCTGCAGCATCGTGGTGTCGCGCTCGACACGGGCCTGCGCAACCGCGGTGTCGGACTCCAGACGGGCGAGGTCGCGCTCGGCGTCCTCGACCTCGCCGGTGGCGGCGACGAGTTCGCTGCGGAGGCCCGCGGCCTGCTTGCTCAGCTCGGTCAGCCGGTCGCCCTTCTGCAGCGATGTGATGCGGTGCGCGATGCGGGTGACGTCGTTGTCGAGACGCTGGACGTCGAGGAGGATGACCTGGTCCTCGGGTGCTGCCTTCATGGTCAGGCTCCTTCTGTGGGGGTGGTGGGTTCGGCGGCCGGCAGGACGGCGAAGTCCCACGGGTCGGTACGGAGGTCGCTCACGGTGACGCGGACCCCGGCGTGGGCGCGGAGCTGCTCTGCCGCGACGTCGAGCCAGAGCCACTCGGTGGCCCAGTGTGAGGTGTCGATGAGCGCGGGTCCGCCGCCGAGCAGTGCCTGTTCGCGGAACTCGGACGCCGGGTGGTGCCGGAGGTCGCTCGTGATGTAGACGTCGGCGTCCAGTACCGCCGGATGCCCGAGCAGGGAGTCGCCGGCACCGGCGCAGAGCGCCACGGTGTGGACGGGCTGGTCGAAGTCGCCGGAGACGCGGACCCCGGTCGCGGTGGGCGGCAGCAGGTCGACGAGCTTCCGGGCGAGCGCGCCGAGGGTGGTCCCCGCGGGCAGGACACCGACGCGACCGATGCCGGTGTCGGGGTCGGCTCCGGCGTCGAGCGGGCGCTGCGCGGTCAGCCCGAGGCGGTCTGCCAGGACGGCCGAGGTGCCGGTCGTCACGACATCGGCGTTGGTGTGCGCCGCGAGCAGGGCGCTGCCGCCGCGCACGAGGGTCGCGAGGACGCTGCCCTTGTAGGTGGACTCGGCGATCGTCGTCACCCCGCGGAGCAGCAGCGGGTGGTGCGTCAGGAGGAGCCCGGCGCCGAGCTCCACGGCCTCACGGGCGGTGGCGGGGACCGCGTCGACGGCGAGGTGCACGTGCTCGACGGTGGCGTCCGGGTCACCCGCGACGAGCCCGACGGCATCCCACGACTCGGCACCGGCGGCGGGCCACAGGTCCTCGATCACGGCCTGGAGTTCGCGGAGCGTCGGCATCCCGTCAGTCTACCGAGGCGACCGCCCCGCCACGGGCAGCCGGACCGTGTGAGGTGATCCGGGCCTCCAGGCGGTGCGACCAGAGAGGGTGCAACCGGAGGCAGTACAGCCGGACCCGGTGCAACCGGACCCGGTGCGACCGGAGCCGGTGCGACCGGACGAGGGCCGGACCGAGGACGGTCAGCGACGACCGAGCAGGCCGAGCAGACGCTCGACGAGTCGCGTCCACCAGCCGGCCGGGCCCGGCGTCGTGGTGACCGCCGCGTCGGCGGCGTCCGCGACCGGAGCCGGAGCCGGGACGACGGGTGCGGCGACGGCGTCCGGTAGGACGACCGGCGTGCTCGCGGTGGTGCCCTGGTGCGCCGTGAGGGCGGCGGCGAAGGCCGCGCGGTCGATGACCGTCGGGCCCGTGGCGGGCAGGACGAGCGGGGTGGGTCGCGTGGACGCGGACACCGGCGACACGGCCGGGAGGCCCAGCACCGGTCGGACGGGTTCGTCGCGTTCCGGGACGACGAGTTCCACGACCGGGGCGGGTTCCCGGGTGGGTGTCGGGTCCTGCGCTGTGGTCGCGTCCTGTGGTGCGGTCGCGTCCTGTGCTGCAGTTGCGTCGTGTGCTGCTGTTGCGTCCTGCGCTTCGCGCGCCGGGAGGCGCGCGGGCCGGGTCACGAGCGCCACCGGCGCGGTCGCTGCGCGACGGGCTGCGGCACGGTCGCGGCGGTCCGCCTCGGCGGCGGCGTCGGCGAGCAAGTCGGAGAAGACGGTGTGCGCGAAGGCGCGGGCGGCCGTCACCTCGGGGTCGTCGGAGCCGGCGACGGTGGCCTCCCACGCGGCGAGGCGCGCGAGGTCCTCGTCACGGCGGCGGACCTCGTCCTCGAGCAGGACGATGCGGTCGATGGTGCTGCGACCCGTGGACCGCGATACCTCGACGGCCAGGTCCTCGATGCGCAGGGCCAGGCGCTCCGGCGGCTCGGGGAACGACGGGGCGCAGACGGCGGCGTGGCGGGCACGGTCGCGGCGGAAGGCCGGCGCCGCGACGGGAGCCGAGTCGGTCGTCGAGTCGACCGGTGCGGTGACGGCGACGGGAGCCAGCGTCTCGTCGGTGGTGGTCGTGCTGTCCGCGACGAAGCCGGGGCGCTGCACGGGGCCGGTGACCGGCGGGACGACGAGGTCCGGCACGTACGGCGCGCGGGTGGCCGGGGCGTCGCGGAGCCACTCCTCGAGCTCGCGGCCGAACGGGTCCACGAGCGGGGTGCGTGCGCCGGACTGGGTCTCCATGTCCGAAGGATAAATATCGCGCGGGCCGAAATGCGGGACATCCGCGGTGTGTCGCTGCACCGCCTGCCATATCGGGTCGGAAGTGAGCGGCGTGTCGCGGCCCGCCGTCACCGCGTCCGTCGGAGGCCGTCCTCGAAGGCCCGCAGCAGCTCCCGGCCGGCCGGCCAGCCGCCGACACCGCTGGCGACGTTCACGTGCCCCAGGGCACCAACACGGACGACGTCCGCGCGCATCGCGGCGGCGAACTCGAGGGCTCGGGATACACCGCAGTAGGGGTCGTCGTCGCTCACGACCAGGTGCGTCGGGACCTGCTGTTCCGGGGGCACCGGACGCGGCGGCGCGAAGCCCGATGCCTCGGCCGGGAACGCGTCGCCGAGCGGATCGGGCGGTGCGACCAGGAAGGCACCGGCGACCAGGGCGGGTGCGGTCGTCGTGGTGGCGAGCCAGTCGGCCGCGGCCAGGACGCCGAGGCTGTGGGCGACGAGCACCGGGGGTTCGCTGCACGCGGCGACGGCCGTCGAGATCGCGGCGCGCCAGTCGTCCGCGACGGGGGCGCTCCACGAGTCGGGGGCGATGCGGACGGCGCGGCGGGTCTGCTGATCACGCTGGTCGTGCCGCTCGCGCTCGTCGTGCTGCCGGTTGCGCTCCCAGACGGACTGCCAGTGGTCGGGGTCCGAGTTCCAGATGCCCGGGATGACCACCCACGGTCGCGGTCCGCTCATCCGGGCAGCGTAGCGAACCGGCGACGCACCGAGCCGGAGTGTGACGCGGGGCGTCCTGCCCCGGTCAGGCGTGCGGCACCGCTCCCCGCGGCTGCTGCAGCGTGTCACGCGGGTACTGTCCGAAGCGCGAGGCGTACGCCGCCGAGAACCGGCCGAGGTGCGCGAAGCCCCAGCGCAGTGCCACGCTCGCCACCGTCAGGTCACCGGCCGCCCCGCGTCGGAGCTCCTCGTGCACGCGGTCCAGGCGGATCCCCCGGAGCATGGCGTTCGGTGCCGTGCCGACCTGCCGCTGGAAGGCCTGCTGCAACCCCCGGACGCTCAGTCCGACGTGCTCGGCGACGTCGGTCGTCGTGATCGGGGTGTGTGCGAAGGCGTGCATGAACTCGACGGCCTCGCGGACGCGCCCGGTTGCACCCTGCGGCAGTGTGACGTCGGGGGCGATGGACTCGTGCGGGAACGTGTCGAGGAAGGCCAGCGCAGTCTCGCGCACCGTCTCGGCGAGAGCGAGGCCGGTGAGTGGCGCCTGACCGAGCACCACGGCTGCCGCGCGCTGCACCTGGGCGTTCCACGCGCGGAGGTCCTGGGGCCGGGGCGCCGCGGTGTGGTCGAACACCAGGGGGCCTGGCCGGGTGCCGTGCACCTCGGCGGCGAGGCCTTCGAGGTACGTGCGGTCGAACTGCACCAGGCTCTGCCGGACGTCCTGCAGGTCGAACACGAAGGGGCGTCGCGACGGGAACACCCGGGGCGTCCCCGGTGCGAAGTCGACCTCCTGCCGACCGACGTCCACGCGGCCGCCACCGTCCGAGGTCCACATCACGACGTACTCGTCGGGGACCTCGACCTCGCCGCGCATCCGCCCGTCGAACCGGGTGGAGCGGAAGGTCATCGCGTCGTCGCCCACGACCTGGAACCGGTACGCGAACGGACGATCGGTCCGGGACGCCGAGAACCCCGAGCTCTCGTAGGCCTCTTCGTACAGCTGCACGGCCGCGTCGAGTCCGGCGCCGGACGTCTCGAACCGGATCCGGGGATCAGGGTCGTCAGTCATCGCGCGAATCGTGACACGGTGTCCGGGAAACGCGTCAATCGTCTCCGCGTCATTGCGGTTTGCGGCCCGCGCAGTGCGCTGTGCGGATGAGCGGTGCTGCTGCTGGTGCTGGTCCTGGTCAGTGCCGCGACCGCAGGACCGTCCAGCGGTTCCGGTCCGCGACGCGCTCGTACCGCAGGTCGTCGACGACCATGCGGACGAGGGCCAGCCCGCGGCCACCCTCGGCGAAGTCGTCCGGCAGCACGGCGGCATCGGGGTCCACGGTGGCGGCGACCCCGTCGTCGGAGAGCAGCGCCTGGACACGCTCGTTGCCGACCTGGAGCCGGAGTTCGCACGAGACACCGTCCGCACGCGCGCCGTGCTCGATGACGTTCGAGGTGAGTTCGACGAGTGCGAGCTCGAGGGCCATGCGGTCCTCGGCGGAGACGGTCGGCTCGTGCTGCCACACGCCCGCCAGGAACTCGTGCACGGCGGACACGTCGTCCGGCGGGCACGCCAGTGCGAGCATGTGCTCGGCGACGGGGGCGGTCATCACCAGTCGGTCACCGCGGCGTCCCCGTCGGGGTACGTCCGCAGGATCTTGTCGATGTTGGAGAGCTTGAGCACCATCTGCACCTGTTCCGACGGTGCCGCGATGCGGAGGTCGCCGCCGGCCTGTCGCGCGGTCTTCAGGCTGCCGACCAGTGCGCCGAGGCCGGAGGAGTCCATGAACTCGACGCCGGAGAGCTCGACGACGAGCCGCGACCGCCCGTTGCCGACGATCTGGGCGACGGTCTCGCGGAACGTGGGTGCGGAGACCATGTTGAGCCGGCCACTGCACTCCAGCACGGCGGTGTCGGTCTCCGCCTCGTGTACGACGATGTCCATCTCGGTGGGTCTCCTCAGATCGGTGCGCCTTGCAACCAGCAACCTACCGGCTCAGACCCTCAGGTGTGGGACCGGTTTCGCCGCGTCGCCGTCACCTGCACCACGACGGCCGCAGCCATCAGCGCCGCCATGACCCCGCCCATGGCCAGCGCGGTCCCGCCGAGGGCGCCGGCGAGCGGGGTGCCGAGGCCACCGATGCCGAAGGTCAGCCCACCCTGCAGCGCGGCCGCAGTGCCCGGGTGCGCCGAGCCGACGTGCTGCGTCCGGGTCATCGCAGCCGGCAGGACGAAGCCCCACGCGGCCGTCACGACCGCGAGTGCGCACCACACCGGCACCGGCCCGAGGATCGCGGACACCACCACGGCCGTGGCACCGAGGGTCCCGACGACCAGGCCCAGGGTCAGCAGGGCATCCTCGGTGACCCGCCCGACGAGCCGGCCGAACAGCAGCGTGGTGATGATCATCATCGACGCGTTCGTGGCGAAGACGAGCGTGTACAGCCCTTCGGAGAACCCGTACTCCGACTGGAACACGAACGAGCTCGTCGCAATGTACGCGAAGAACCCGACCGTCGACAGCACCCCGCTCAGCACGTACGCCCGGAAGCGCGGGATCGCCAGGAGCTCGCGGATGCGCCGCCCGTTCGCGGCGAACCCGACGCCACCGCGACGCTCGGGCGGCAGGGTCTCGCGGAAGCGCAGCACCACGGCCACGAAGAACACGGCACCGAGCACCGCCAGCACGACGAACATGAGCCGCCACGTGCCGATCGTCAGCACCGCTCCCCCGGCCAGCGGGGCGACCACGGGGCCGATCGCGTTGATGGCCGCGAGGGTGCCGAACACCTTCGCCATCCGGGTACCGCTCGTCACGTCGGACACCATCGCCCGCCCCGCGACAGCACCGGCCGCACCGGCGAGTCCCTGCGCCACGCGGGCCACCACCAGCGTCACGACGTCCGGGGCGAGTGCGCAGCCGACCGACGCCAGGGCGAACAGGGCGGTCCCGGCGACGAGCATCGGCCGACGACCGATCCCGTCGCTCACCGGGCCGACCAGCAGCTGACCCACCGCGAACGCGACGAGGAACGCCGTGAGCGACAGCTGCACGGCGCCGGGGGTCGTCCCGAGGTCCCGCGCGATGGCCGGGAGCGCCGGGATGTACATGTCGGTCGCGAAGGGCGAGACCCCGACGATGAGCGCCAGCGGCACGATCGGGGGCAGCACGGTCGTCGTCGGTCTCGGCATGCGCTCCGTCGTCACCTCGGACACGCTACGCGTCCCCGAATCGATTCGACAGGGGACTTCGTGAGCAGCAACTGTCGGGTCGCGGTGCCGGACGCGACCGTTGCTGCTCACGGATCGCGGGCCCGCGACGTGGGCGCGGACGGACGGGAGGCCCGGTGCCGGCCCGCCACGGGCCTCCCGTCCGCCGCCGCGAGCGGTCACGACACCCCGCTCACGTCCGCCGAGCGGTCACGTTCCGTCGCCCGGCGACGGCGCAGCCGACGCTTCGTGACCACTCGGCCGGGGCCACCCGACGTGTCGCGACCCCTCGGCGAGGGCAGCGGCGCGAAGCTCCAGCGGTCACGACACCCCGCTCACGTCCGCCGAGTGGTCGCGTTTCGTCGCCCGGCGACGGCGCAGCCGACGCTTCGTGACCACTCGGCCGGGACCACCCGACGTGTCGTGACCCCTCGGCGAGGGCAGCGGCGCGAGACGCCGAGCGGTCGCGTTCCGTCGCGCGGCGACCGCGCGGCCGACACTTCGTGGCCGCTCGGGGGCGCGGCTCGGGACGTGCGCGGAGACGGACAGGAGGCCCGGTGCCAGCTGGCACCGGGCCTCCTGTCCGTGGGGTGGGGGCGTCAGCCCGTGTTCTGCAGGCCGGCGGCGATCCCGTTCACGGTGAGCAGCAGGAGCCGGTGGTCGGCGTCCGTCGGGTCCGTGCTGCCGGACGTGCGGATGGCGCGCAGCGCACGGAGCTGCAGGTGCGACAGGGCGTCGACGTACGGGCTGCGCAGGCGCACGGCGCGGGCCAGGACGGGTCGGTCCTCGAGCACGTCGCTGCCGCCGGAGACGCGGAGCACCCAGTCGCGGGTGCGCACCATCTCGTCGAGCACCTTCGCGGCGAGGTCGTCACGGTCGGCGAGCTCGAGGTACCGGCGGGCGATGTGCTCGTCGGTCTTCGCGAGCGACATCTCGACGTTCTTGATCATCGCGGCGAAGAGCGGCCACTCCGCGTAGGCGGCGCGGAGCACGTCGACGTCGCCGACGGCCTCGAGCGCCGATCCGAGCCCGTACCAGCCGGCGAGGTTGATGCGCGCCTGCGTCCACGAGAACACCCACGGGATGGCGCGGAGGTCCTCCAGCGACTCGACCGACAGCCCGCGACGGGCCGGGCGGGAGCCGAGGGGCAGCAGGCCGATCTCCTCCATCGGGGTGACCCGGGCGAACCACGGCGCGAACCCGTCGGCCTTGACCAGGTCGTAGAAGGCGACGCGCGAGACGTCGTCGAGCTGCTGGGCGAGGTCGGCGAAGCGGGCGGCCGCGGCGGCGGTCCGTGCCTCGTTGGACGGCGAGGACGCGAAGAGCGTCGCCGAGGCCATCTGCTCAAGGTGGCGGGCGGCGATGTCCTGGTCGCCGTACTGGGCGAAGATGACCTCGCCCTGCTCGGTGAGCTTCAGCCGACCGTCGATCGATCCCGGCGGCTGCGCCAGGACGGCTTCGTTCGCGGGACCACCACCGCGGCCGAGCGAGCCGCCGCGGCCGTGGAACAGGGTCAGCTCGATGTCGTTGTCGCGGGCCCAGTCGGCGATGCGGGCCTGGGCGTCGTAGAGCGCCAGGTTCGCGGACACCGGGCCGACGTCCTTCGAGGAGTCCGAGTACCCGAGCATGACCTCGAGCCGACGGCCGGTCGCGGCGAGGCGTCGCTGGAACGCCTCGGTGCGGACGGCCTCGTCGAGGATGTCGACACTGGCGTGCAGGTCGGCGAACGTCTCGAACAGCGGGATCACGTCGAGCACCGGCGCGGCCTCGGCGGACCCTAGCGCGGCGACGGCCAGCTCGTGCACGTTCGCCAGGTCGGCCGGGGACTGCGTGAAGGACACGATGTACCGGTTCGCCGCGCGGACGCCGTAGCGGGACTGCAGCCCGGCGATCGTGCGGAAGACGGCGAGGACCTCTTCCGTGGTCTCGCTCAGTTCACCACCGGCGCGGATCTCGGCGAGGGCCGTGCGGTGCACCTGCGAGTGCTGGCGGACCTCGAGCTCGGCCAGGTGGAACCCGAAGGTCTCGACCTGCCAGAGGAGGTTCTGCAGTTCACCGTTCGCCGGTCGGATCGCACCGGCGGCGATGAGCGAGGCCTGGATGACACGGAGGTCGGCCAGCAGCGCCTCGGGCCCGTCGTAGGCCAGCGTCGTGCTGCCGGTCCGGGTGGCGTCGATGCGCGCGGCGACGAACAGGAGCGCACGTCGGTGCGTCTCGTTCGGTGCGCGGACACCGATGCGCTCCGCGATGCCCGGGTCGAGCGACTCCTGCGCGGCGACGAGGGCGGTGAGCCCGGCGTCGGCGGGGGTGTCGCTCGCGTCGAGGGTCAGGGCGCTGCCGATGCGGGTCGTCGCGCGGGCGAGGCCGAGCAGGATGTGCTCCGCCGCGATCTCGGCGGCCTGACGGGTGACGTCGGCGGTGACGTGCGGGTTGCCGTCGCGGTCGCCGCCGATCCAGGTGCCGAAGCGCACGAACGCGGGGGCGATCACGGGCGCCCGGCCGGCGTCGTCGCCCTGCAGCCGGTCGTCGAGCAGGCGGTACACCTGCGGGACGATCTCGAACAGGGTCTGGTCGAACACGCTCATCGCGGTGCGGACCTCGTCCAGCGGGGTCGGCCGCGTGGTCCGGAGCGGCGAGGTCCGCAGGAGGGTCGTGATCTCCTCGAGCAGGCGGCGCTCGTTCTCGGCGCGGGCCGTGGCGTTGCGGGCACGGTCACGCTCGTCGATGAGGTCCGTGATGCGGCGGACACCCGTCGTGACCGCGCGCCGGCGGGCCTCGGTCGGGTGGGCGGTCAGCACCGGGTGGAACCGCAGGGTGCGGAGCCGCTCGGCCGCCTCGGCCTCGCCCACCTCGGCGACGAGTTCGGCGTACGTGGCGGGGAACGAGTCCCCGGGCACGCCGCCGTCGTCTCCGCGCTGCCGGAGGACGCGCACGCGGTGGTGCTCCTCGGCCAGGTTCGTCAGGTGGAAGTAGGTGGTGAACGCCTGCGCCACTGCCTCGGCGCGTTCGGCCGACATGCCCGAGACGATCGCCTGGGCACGTGCGGCGCCCTCGGCGTGGTCGCCCTCGTAGGCGTCGATCACGGCCGCGCGCAGTGACTCCACGTCGTGGAGCAGTTCGTCGCCCCCGTTCTCGCGCAGCACCCGGCCGAGCAGGTTGCCGAGGTACCGGACGTCGGCGCGCAGGTCGCTGTCGACCGCACCGCTGACGTCGTCCCGCGCGCGCTCGTGGCGTGCAGATCCGTCGATCGCCGTCATGGAGTCCTTTCCGGGTCGTCCGGGAGGCTGGTCCCGGGTCCCAGCAGCGTATCGGCACCCGGGGGCGCATGACGTCGACCGTCCGGACGGACGCGGGGCGGGGTCCGGGCCCGGTGCCGGGCTGCCGCTGCCGCGTCAGGCCGGGACGGAGGCCCCGCCCGGCTCCTGCCGGAACGGCGCACGTCGGGCATCGAGGCCGGCGAGCAGCCCGCGGTTCAGCTCGTAGGCCAGCTCGACCTCGGCGATCACCCGTTCCTGCTCGTCGGCCGACCACGGCGCGGCGTCGAGCTGGGCCCGGTAGGTGTGCTCGAAGTCGCTCGGGTCGGCGACCTGGTCGAAGATGTAGAAGAGGATCCCGTTCGTGTCGAACCCGAACCGCTCCGCCAGCACCTGCCCGATCACGTGCCCGCCGGACACGTCGCCGAGGTACCGCGTGTAGTGGTGTGCCACGAAGCCGCCGGGCCACTCGGCCGCGACCTCGTTCAGCCGTCGCACGTACGCGGTCGTCGCGGGCAGCGGGCACACCAGCTCGGACCAGTCCGGGCCGATCAGGTACTCCAGGTCGGCGCGGATCGCCGGCATCCGGGTGAGCTGCGCGGTGACGAACGGCGCCGCCACGGGGTGGTCGGCCATGCGCTCCGCCGCCCGCTCGAGCGCGTCGTACACGAAGGCGTACTGTCCGAGCAGGTCCGCGTAGTCGGCGACGTCGCAGTCGCCGCCGAGCAGGTCCTGCATGAAGCCGCTCGTGGCCGAGGCACCGTGCGAGCGCCGCGTGCGTCGCCGCAGCAGCTCGGAGAACGGGATGACGGTCGAGTCCATGAGGTAAGGCTAACCTTACTGATGCGCGCGTCAAGCAGGGATCACCCAGGTGACGCCGAACCTCCGAGAGGAAGCTCCCCCACGATGAGCTCGAAACCCAAACGCCAGCAGCACGTCTTCGTCGTCGACCGCACCGAGCGACTCTCGCCCCACATGGTGCGCGTGCACCTGGGCGGCTCGGCGTTCGAGGACTTCGTCGCCCAGGCCGACCCCGACCGCCTCGCCGCCACCGACAAGTACGTGAAGCTCCTGCTCGCGAAGCCGTCGCTGGGGCTCGTGCCGCCGTACGACCTCGAGGCCCTGCGCGAGACCCTGCCGAAGCACGACCGCCCCGCCCGCCGCACCTACACCGTGCGCGCGGTCGACCACACCACGCGGACGATCGCGATCGACTTCGTCGTGCACGGCGACGCGGGCCTCGCCGGTCCCTGGGCAGCGTCCGCGCAGCCCGGCGACCGGATCGCCCTGTCCGGACCCGGCGGCGGCTACTCACCGACCACCGACCCGGCCTTCACGCACGTGCTGCTCGGTGACGACAGCGCCCTGCCCGCGATCGGGGCCGCACTCGAGTCGATGCCCGACACCGCCACCGGGGTCGCGCTGGTCGAGGTGGCCGGGCCGGCGGACGAGCAGGACCTCCGGCGCCCGGCCGGGGTCGACCTGCGGTGGCTGCACCGGGACGCCACCGGCGCACAGCCGGGCACGCTCCTGCTGGAGAAGGCCCGCGGGCTGCCGCGTGCCTCCCGGCCGGTCCAGGTCTTCGCGCACGGCGAGCGGACCGCGATGAAGGCGATCCGTCGACTGCTGCAGGACGACTGGGGGCTGGAGAAACGCGAGATGTCGCTGTCGGCGTACTGGGCGCTCGGTCGTGGCGAGGACGAGTTCCAGGAGGAGAAGCGCGAGCCGGTCGGGGTGATCTTCACCGACTGATGGCGGGCCTGCGTGCCCGTTCTAGGTCGGTACGCCCGATTCGACCAGGGACGCCCGGCACGCCCGGCGCGCGCAACGGCCGGGAGGCCCGGGGCGCGTCGGTGGGTCCGGCTAGCGTTCGGCGCATGGTCACCTCGTCGTGCTGCGTGCCGGGTTGCGCAGGCGTCCTCGCGGACGGACTCGCGGGCGTCCCCCTGTGCGGCGCGCACGTCGCGTTGGTCGCCGACCTCGCGGCCGAGCACCCCGGCGTCGAGGACGCCCTGCCCGGCCCGTGCCCGGTGTGCGCGTCGCGGATCGGGGTGCGCTACCCCTCCGGTGCGGTGTGCGCCCGATGCGAGTGGCGGTGGGGCGAGGTACCCGACGGCGATCTGGCTCCCCCACGGGTCGACGTCGTCTACTACCTGCGCATGCGCGACGACTTCGGTGACCGCATCAAGATCGGCACGACGATGAACCCCCGGCAGCGGCTGGCGGCCATCCCGCACCAGGACCTGCTGGCGTTCGAGCTCGGTGACCGGACGCTCGAGCGCCGGCGGCACGCCACGTTCGCGGCCAGCCGGTACCCGGGTACCGAGTGGTTCCGGGTGACGCCGGAGCTGCTCGCCCACGTCGACGCCGTCGCCGCCGGGGCCCACGACCCGTGGGACCTGCACGCCCGGTGGACGAGCGAGGCGCTCGCCTTGCGGGGCTGAGCCGCGGCAGGGCGGTCGGGGCGCGTGCGCAGCCGGTCGGGACGCCCGCTCAGGCGGCCTGCAGCATGCGGTCCGCGGTGCGGAGCGAGAGCGCCATGATCGTCAGCGCCGGGTTCGCGATGACCGCGCTCGGGAACACCGAGTTGTCAGCGATCCACAGGTTCGGGACGTCCCACGAGCGGCCGTCCTGGTCGACGACGGAGGTCTCGCGGTCCGTGCCCATCCGCGCGGTGCCGATGGTGTGCGCCGTGCGTTCGAGCACCCGGACGTCCTGACCGCCAGCAGCCTCGACGATGGTCGTCATCGTGCGGACCGCGTGGCGGCGGATCGCCTCTTCGTTCGAGCCCGGGGTGAACGAGACCCGCGCACGCGGGACACCGTGCTCGTCGAGTTCGTCGGTCAGCTGGAGGCGGTTGTCGTCGTACGGCAGGCACTCGGCGTTGATGCCGACGCCGGCCGAGAACGGGTAGTCGTGCAGCGCCCGGACGAGTTCTGCGCCGCGGAGTCCGCCGCCTCGGACCAGCGACGTGGCGAAGGTCTGCGGCTGCGCGCCCAGGCTCTGGATGAGGTAGCCGCCGGCGAAGTCGGCGTCCGCGGGCCGCACGAAGTCCTCGGTGATGATCGACGACGGGTACCCGCGGTACGAACGCATCGACTCGTCGAACCGCGCCCACACCTGGGTGGCTCCGTGCGCGGTGAAGTTGCGACCGACCTGCCCGCTGCCGTTCGCGACACCGGTGTGCAGCAGCAGCCGCGGGGTCTCGACACCGCCCGCGGCGAGGACCAGGGACCGGCAGCGCTGGCGGTGCTCGCGCCCACCCGAGGTGTACACGACCGCCTCGACGCGACCACTCGAGTCGAGCTCGATGCCGTGCACGAAGGACTCCGGTCGGATCTCGGCACCGAAGGCCACGGCCGCCGGCAGGTAGGTCGTGTCCATCGACACCTTCGCACCGTTGCGGCACCCCTGGTGGCACGACCCGCAGGACACGCAGGCCTGGCGCAGCCCGTGGTGCTCCTGGTGGCGGTCCTCGGTGGTCAGCCCGACCGGGGCATCGGTCGCGGTGATCCCTGCGGCAGCGGTGCCGCGCATCATCATGTCCGAAGAAGCGTTCCGGGCCGGCGGGCGCATCCGGTAGCGGCGGGACGGGTCCCACGGGTAGTGCTCGGGACCGGCGACACCGACGTCGTGCTCGACCTGCTCGATCCATCCGGTGAGCTCGGCGTGGCTGATCGGCCAGTCCTGCCCTTCGCCGCTCTCGGTGCGGAGCCGCAGGTCGTGGGCGCTCGGCCGCGGGGTGAACGCGCCCCAGTGCAGCGTCGAACCGCCGACACCCGTCCCGCTGTTGTTCGGACCGAAGGCCGTCGGGGCTCCGCCACCGCTCAGCCGCTCGTCCATCCAGTTGATGTCACCGGGGGCGGCGACCTCGTCCGGCACGTGGTCGCCCGGCTCGGTGTTGCGGCCGGCCTCGAGCGCGACGACCGTCACGCCACGGCGGGCCAGCGATGCGAGGAGCGGGGCTCCGCCGGCTCCGGTGCCGACCACCACCACGTCGACGACGTCGTCCGTGCCGTACGTGCGTTGTCCGTCGAGTCTCATCGTGCAGCTCCGGTCGTCGGTGCGGTGTCGATCGTGGTGGCGGTGCCGGGGTCGGCGGGGGCCTCGGGTTCCCAGGCCTCGCGCTCGCCCGCCGCGAGCAGCTGGAAGCCCTGCTTGCGGACGCCGTCGCCACCGTTCGCGTAGCCGTCGAAGTCGATGGCGGCCATGGTGGCGGGGTGCGCGAGCCAGTGCTTCACCAGGTCGACGCTGGCGTCCTCGAACCACGCACGCAGCTGTTCGGCGTCGAGGCCACCGTCGGCGCGGTACCGACCGACCGCCACGGCCTCGAGCGCCTGATCGAGCGCACCGTCGCGGGCGGGTGCGGCGAGGACGTCGAGCGCGGCACGGTAGGCCTCGGCGTCCACCGGCAGCCCGTCGGGTCGCCAGCCGTCGCCGAGCCCGGCGGCGAGCTGCGCATCGACCCGCAGCGCCAGGTCGACCTGGTCGGGACCGGGCTGCGGGACGACGATCCTGGCGACCGCGCGGAGGGTGTCCAGCTGCGTCGGGGTGAGGGCCTGCGGTGCGGCCGCCGGGTCATCGGGCAGGGCACGAGCGGCGAGCAGGCCCCGGGTGCGGGCGCTGACCCGCGGCGAAGCGATCACGCGGGCGTGCTCCACGGGGACGACCGGCGACCCCGCGACCCGGCGTTGCCAGAAGTCGCGGATGCGCGCGGCCACGGCCTCGGGCTGCTCCCACGGCAGCAGGTGGGCGGCGCCGTCGACGACGTGGAGCTCGTTGTTCGGCCAGTGCGGCACGGTCAGGCGGCGCTGGGCGTCGGCATCGAGGTCGCCGTCCTCGGCACCGGCGAGCACGAGGGCGGGCACCGGGTTCGGCGCCGCGTCGGACCAGTCTTCACGGCTGCCGCGGGTCAGCCAGTCCCGCCAGGCCTCGGGGTCGGTCCGCTCGACGTCCCGCACCGCCGCCGTGTGGCGCGACGGTGCGAGGGCCGACGCGGTGTTCGCGGCGACGAACTCCTCGGCGTCGTCGGCGCTGATCGGGCCGTCGGCCGCCCACGACAGCATGGACCGGCGGCGGTCCTCGTCCATCGGCTCCGGGGCGAGCGGGGACGCGGCGAGGAGCACCACGGCACGCAAGCCGAACAGACCGTTCGCGCCGGAGATCGTCCGGTCGGCGACCACCGTGGCGACCTTGCCGCCCATCGAGTGCCCGAGGAGTACCCATTCGGTCGAGCCGCTCGCCCCGATCGCGCGCTCCACCAGGACGGCCATCTCCTCGACGGTGGTGCCGGACGACGCCGGGCTGCGGCCGAAGCCGGGCAGGTCGATGCCGATCAGGTCGAGGTCGCCGACGAGTTCGGCACGCAGCAGCGCGAACTCCTCGGAACTCGCGCCGAGGGCGTGGAGACAGAAGACGGTGGTCACCATGTATGCCTACCCGTCCCTTGCGGCCGCTCCCAGCCGGGCCGTACCCCGCCGGGTCGTGCGTGTACCCCGATCGACGGCGTCACCGGGCGTACGCGTCGACGAACAGGGCGCCCCGGAGATCACGCAGGGTGTCCGCCAGGCGATCGACGGTGCGGCCGGAGATGCCCGACACCTGCAGGTCGTGCGGGCCGAGCGCCGGCAGCCGTCCGGTGCGGATGCGGACGACCTCCCACCCCACGGCGCGGACGGCGCGGTCCTTCTTCCGGTCGGTCTCCTGCCGCGGGCCGACGTGCTCGAGCCCGTGCCGCCCGGTGGAGTCGTACTCGATGGCGACGCGCAGCTCGGGCAGGATGATGTCCGGCCAGGCCTCGACGTGGTCGAAGAACGGGCGGTCGAGCCGGATCGCGGAGTGGTCGTAGGTGAACGCGAACCGCTCGGACAGCATGCCCCGGAGCTCGGCCTCGACCGCCGAGGCCGTCGCCGGGGCGCAGACGCTCGTGAACGACTCACCCGACGGCAGCCGCGGGGTCTTCGGGCAGATCGTGCGGGGAACGGACTGGGCGCTCCGCCGTGGCGCCCCACCGGCCGACCCGGCGACGGGCCGACGGGACCGGGAACGGCTCGACGCGACGGCGCCGGCCGGGACCCCGCGCACCGGAGCCGCGGGCAGCGTCTGTCGTCCCGCGCTCCGGACGACCCGCTGCGGCACGGGGACCGCCTGGGGCCAGTCCGACGGCAGCACCGGCCACCGCTGCGGCTGCGCCTGCACCGCGCACTCGGGGCACCAGACGGAGCGGCGGCGCTCACGGCCCGGACGGGACCGCTGTTCGGACGGGGTCGCCACGAAGACGTGCCCGACGTCGCACTCCCAGGTGAGCAGGACCTCGGCCGCCGGGGGGACCTGGGTCAGGACGACGCCGTGGTTCCAGTCGGGGTGGTACTGCCGGATGAGCACCGGGTACGGCGCCCAGTCGGCGCGGAACTGTCCGACGGCGTACGGCACCGCTTCGCCGCGCGACCACTGTCGGCGGCGCCACCACGCATCGACGGGTTCGGCCACGCCACCACGCTAGGAACGACCACCGACACCCGCCGCGGCCGGCATTGCTCGGTGCGAGGTTGCCCTCTCGGTGCGGCGGAACAGGGCGGCACGGAGCGGGCAACCTCGCACCAGACTGGGCCAGGGGCGGGCGCGCACCGTGCGAGGATCGCCGGATGGTCTCGTCGTTCCTGACCCACGCTGAAGTGGTCGTCGACCCCGCGGTCCCGATCGAGTCGTGGGGGCTGTCGCACGAGGGCCGCGCACGGGCCAGGGCCGCGCACCCGTTCGCGTGGACCCCGGACTCCCGCCGCATCGTCTCGAGCACCGAACGCAAGGCCGTCGAGACCGCCGATCTGCTCGCCCTCGCCGTCGAGCTGCCCGTCGAGCAGGACCCCCTGCTCGGCGAGATCGACCGGAGCGCGACCGGCTACCTGCCGCCGTCCGAGTTCGAGGCCGTCGTCGACGCGTTCTTCGCCGAGCCCGAGCAGTCGGTCCGCGGCTGGGAGCGAGCCATCGCCGCCCAGGAGCGCATCGTCGCGGCCGTCCGCCGGCACTGCGCCGCCGGCGACGTCACGATCGTGTCGCACGGTGCGGTCGGCGCGCTGCTCCTGGCCCACCTGCGCGGCGTCCCGATCACGCGCGCCCTCGACCAGCCCGGCATGGGCAGCGTCTTCCGCTTCGACGCGCCCGCCTGGCAGGCGACCAGCGGCTGGAGACGCGTCCCCGCGACCTGACGGGAGGCGCGGGGCGGGGCCGCCACGGGCCTCCCGTCCGCCGCCTTCGCGGCCCGACCGCCCCGCTTCGTCAGACCACGCGCGTCGCGCCCGTCACGGGGCCGGGAGCGGCGTCCTCGTCGTCGGCGTCGTGCAGGGTCCGCTCGGCCTGTCCGAGCAGGTGGTGCACGGCGAGTCCGATGGAGCGGGCACCGACGACCGCGACGAGCACGCTCAGCAGCGCCAGCAACGCGGCGGTGGGGATCCAGGCGGACGGCAGTGCGCGTGCCCGGAACCACTCGACCGATGCGGTGGCGACCGCGGCGGCCGGGAACACGAACGACCAGAACCCGAGCGAGAACCCCAGTCGGACGTACCGCGGCAGCAGGGCCAGCTGCACGAGCACCATCAGGACACCGAGCCCGGCGACTGCCTGCACGGGCAGGGTGACCGCACCGTCGGTGAGCGCGAACAGCGACAGGGTGGCGACCGCCGGTGGTGCGACGAGGATCGCCATCGTCGGCACGAGCGGCCCGGGCAGCGCCGGTCGGAACGCGAGCCGGATGAGCAGCAGGCCGGTCATCACGCCCCAGAAGAACACGCCGACGCCGAGGGCCGGCCAGGACAGCCAGCCGACGCCGACCTCGTGCGTGGCGACCGAGGCGACCAGGGCCGCGGCGACGGTCGGCAGCAGGTAGCCGCCGTGCACGGACTCCAGGGCGAGCCGGCCCTCGAACCAGGTGCTCAGCAGCCAGGCGGCGAACCCGGCAGCGGTGGCCACGGCGGCGAGCACGACGACCTGCCCGGCGACGGGGGCGAACCGCGCGAGGTCGACGCCGAGCAGCATCGCGGTCGCGGGGACGAGCGCGGCGATCGGCCCCTGGGCCGGGTGACGGAGCTGGTCGACGAGCCGTTCGCTGACGCGTGCGCCCCGGACGGCGTGCGCCCCGAGCAGCCACACCCACGCGACGGCCGCGATCGCCCAGAACACCTGCGGCACCACGGTGGGCAGGTGCAGCACGGGGGCGGCGTACGACCACGTCTCGGCGAAGCCGGCGAGGCCGAACGGGACGGCGAGGGTGTTGAGCGGGATGCGGGAAGTGGGTCGTGGCATGGCTCCCCCATTGTCTTGGACGGGTCGGGTGTGCCGGTGCGCGCCCGTGGGCCGTGCGTGCTCCGCGGTCAGGCTGCGGGCAGTTGCTCGCCCGCCTCGATCGCCACGTCGAGCCGGTTCTCGGCGGGCGGCAGCGGGCAGGTCGCGTGCGGGGTGTACGCGCACGGCAGGTTCGTCGACCGGTTGAAGTCGATGCGGGTGGCACCGTCGGCATCCGGTGCGGCGATGTCGAGACTCCGGTTCGCCGCGTACGTCGTGACCCCGCTCGTGCGGTCGGTGAACAGCACGTGCAGGCCGCCGGCGTGCCCGTTGAACGCCAGGAGCGACCGTGGCCCGTCGAGGTCGAACGTCAGGACGCCGGGGGCCTCGTAGACGTGCAGCAGGCCGTCGACGACGCTGCCGACGGTGACCTCGCGCGGGGTGTCGAACGGCTCGAAGTGGGCGTCCACGACGAAGCGTTCGGTGGGTGCGTACGCGGGGGTGCCGCGGTACGCGACGCGCGTCGGGTTCGAGGGGTGCCGCGGACGCAGCAGGTCGCTGCCGCCGCGCCGGGCGACCTCGATCACCACGGTCTCGTCGCCGTCGCGCCACACCACGTTCGTACTCGAGCGCTCCGGCAGCGGGCCGAACCGGTGCGTCCCGCTGACGTGCTGCCCGTCGACCTCGATCGACTCGCCGTCGGCCAGTGCGACCACCGGGCCGTCCTCGTCCGTCGACCAGCTGCCGGGGGCGTCCTCGAACCGTTCCGGCGTGGCGGTGAGCCAACGGATGCTCGAGATCGCGAGGAAGCCGTGCTCGCTCGCCCGGGCCTGTTCGTGGTCGTCGTGCCAGGCGGTCCACGCTCCGGCGAAGGTCGGAGCGGCCGGGGTCGTGGCGTTCGCCGGGGTCGTCGTGCTCATGGATCGACCGTACGACGCGTGGCCCGGCGGCGCGACGATCGTGTCGCCGTGCGTCGGCGGGCGCGGCGGGGAGGGCGGCGGGGCGGGCGGCGCGATGCGCGGCGGCGCGGGCGGCGCGATGCGGAACGACACCGTCGACGTCGCACGACATCGACCCTGTCGTTCGCACGCGCCTGCAACCGTCCGCGCGCGCAACGAGCGACCGAGTCGGTGTCGGACGACGTCGGCCATGTCGTTCGACGTCCGCACGCATCCACAGTCGCGGAACGTAACGGGCCCGATCCCTCGTGGCAGAGTGGCACTGCAGCGCACCGCGAAGCCTCGCGCGCGGCCCCCGACTCCCGACAGTCCGTCCCCATCGAGAGGAAGGCAGCGCATGCCCTTCGAGAACACCGACCGCATCCAGGCCACCACCGCCGGATCGCTCCCCCGGACCCCCGAGCTCATCGCCGCGAACGCCGCGCGGCCCGTCGCCGCCGACGGCTTCACGCTCGAGACCACCGACGAGGTCCGGGCCCTGACGAGCGCGGCCGTCGACGACGTCGTCGCACGGCAGACCGCGCTCGGCATCACGCAGCCCGGCGACGGCGAGTTCGGCAAGGCGATGTCGAACAGCGTCGACTACGGCGCCTGGTGGGGCTACTCGTTCCAGCGCGTCAGCGGCCTGAGCCTGACCGACGAGAACATCTTCTCGCAGCAGCCGGTCCGGTCCACCCCGGGGAACATCCGGCTGACGAGCTTTCCGGACCGCCGCGACTGGACGATCTTCCACGACGCCTACACGGACCCCGAGTCGGGCATCGGCACCGGCAAGAACGCCACCGCGTTCCCGACCACCACCGGCCCGATCACCTACACCGGACACGAGGCCGCGGCCACCGACGCCGCGAACCTCAAGCACGCGGTCGAGGCCGCCGGCGCGGACAACGGCTTCATCACGGCACTCTCCCCCGGTTCGGCCGCCCGCATCGCGAACGAGTACTACGCGACCGAGGAAGAACACATCTGGGCCTGGGCCGATGCTCTGCGCGAGGAGTACACGACGGTCCTCGACGCCGGCCTCGTGCTGCAGATCGACGACCCCTCGATCGCCGAGAACTGGGACCAGATCAACCCCGAGCCGAGCATCGAGGACTACCGGGCCTTCACCCGCATCCGCGTCGAGGCGCTCAACCACGCGCTCCGCGGCCTCGACACGAGCCGGGTGCGCTTCCACCTGTGCTGGGGGTCCTGGCACGGCCCGCACACCACCGACATCGAGCTCCGCCACATCGTCGACCTGATGCTCGACATCGACGCCGGCGCGTACTCGTTCGAGGCCGCGAACGCCCGCCACGAGCACGAGTGGACCGTCTGGCAGGACGTCACCCTGCCCGAGGGCAAGGTCATCGTCCCGGGCGTCGTCAGCCACGCCACGAACGTCGTCGAGCACCCCGACCTGGTCTCGCAGCGCATCGAGCGGTTCGCCTCGGTCGTCGGACGCGAGCGTGTCATCGCCAGCACCGACTGTGGCCTGGGCGGACGGGTGCACCCGCAGATCGCCGCGGCGAAGCTCGAGTCGCTCGGCGAGGGTGCCCGGCGCGCGAGCGCGAAGCTCTTCTAGCCGCCCGTTCCTTCCCAGAACGGCTGCGGTACCTGGCGAGACCGGGCGCACGCACGAGCGGACGGGAGGCCCGGTGCCAGCTGGCACCGGGCCTCCAGTCCGTCAGCGGCGTCGGCCCAGCGCGACGGCCGCGACCGCGGCGACGCCGAGCCAGACGAGGGGGCGCGTGACGCGCCGTCGCTTCGCGACCCAGCCGCCGTCCGTCGCGTTCGCGGCGTCGGCGGGGGCGTAGAGGTTGCCGTCGGTCGGGGCGCCCTTGCCGCGGAGCGCGAACGTCTCCACCATCGGCTTCGTGATCTTGTGGAACAGGCCCGGGAACGCGTACTGCAGCGGCACGAGCGATGCCTGCAGTCGCCCGACGAAGCGGTAGCGCTTGGGGTGCGTGGCGGCGTGCACCACGGCACGGCCGGCACGCTCGACCGAGACGGTGGGCGGCAGCGGGTGCGAGTTCTTGCCGGTGTAGTTGGCGCCGTTCTGGTAGATCGGGGTGTCGATCGTGGACGGCAGCAGGGCGGTGAACCTGATGCCGGTGCCCGCGAACTCGTCGCCGAGCACGTCGACCAGGCCGAGCGCCGCGTGCTTGCTCGTCACGTACGCCGACTGGTACGGGGCGGACAGCAGCGACTGGATCGAGCCGACCAGCACGTAGGTGCCCTTCCCGCGCTGCTTCCAGTGCGGCAGCAGGTGCGTGATGGCGTTGAGGTGCCCGTAGAGGTTCGTGTCGACGACGCGCTTGAACGCCTCGGTGGGGGTCTGCTCGAACAGGCCGTAGACGAACAGCGCCGCGTTGCCGACGAAGACGTCGATGCGACCGAAGCGCGTCGTGACGGTGCCGATGAGGTCCTTGACCTGGCGCTCGTCGGCGACGTCCGTCGGGATCGCGATCGCCTCGGCGCCGAGCTTCCGGCACTCGGCGGCAGCGGCCTCGAGCGAGTCGTGCCCGCGCGCGGCGAGCACGAGTGTGGCGCCCTGCCGGGCGAACTCGTGTGCGGCGGCCCTCCCGATGCCGCTCGATGCTCCGGTGATGACGACGATCTTCCCGCGGTACCGATGTCCCATGCGTCCTTGGTACCCGTCGTCGGTCCGTTCCCGCACAGCCGGGCCGTACCCCTGGGCACGGTGCGAAGATGGAGCATGCGCAAGGACGACCTGACCGTCGACGAAGCCGCGGTCATCGCCGAACACGCCCGCTCTGGTGCCCTCGACGTCGACGACCCCGAGGTGCGGAAGGTCGTCGAGCAGGCGAACCGGGTGCTGGTGCGTGCGCAGATGTGGGGCGAGGAGCGGAGCCCGAAGCTGCGGCGCCGCCGACGGTTCATCGCGATCGGGGCCCTCGTGATGGTGCTCGTCTGGGTCGCCGGGTTGCTCGTGCCGCTGGCACTGCGCTTCGGCTGACGGGTCCGTCAGCGCCGACTGCGGTGTGCGCGGTGTGCGCTGTGTGGACCGAACACGGTCAGACCCTGGTCAGACGCGCCCAGATGGTGCATGATCCGACGACCACACCACCGCCGCGCTGCAGGGAGCACGACTTGGACCAGCACATCGATCGACGGCGCTTCGTGTCGCTCGGACTCGCAGGCGCTGCCGCCACCGCGCTCGGCGTCACGGCGATCGGCGCGGACGGGTCGGCGCAGGCGGCGACCGGGGCTGCGGCCCCGACTGCCGAACCCGTCCTGCTCGCCGCCGACGAGTTCGACGGCCCGGCCGGCAGTGCACCGAACCCGGCGGTCTGGCGGTACGACCTGGGTGCCGGCGGCTGGGGCAACGCCGAACTGGAGACCTACACGGACTCGCGGCGGAACGCGGCGCTCGACGGCGCGGGCAACCTCGTCATCACCGCACAGCGCGGAGCCGACGGCTCGTACACCTCGGCCCGGCTGAAGTCCGAGGGCACCTCCACCGCGCAGTACGGCCGCATCGAGGCGCGGATCCGGATCCCTCGGGGGCAGGGCATCTGGCCGGCGTTCTGGATGCTCGGCGCCGACATCGGGCAGGTCGGCTGGCCCGCGTGCGGGGAGATCGACGTCATGGAGAACGTCGGGTACGAGCCGGGGATCGTGCACGGCACGGTGCACGGGCCCGGGTACTCCGGTGCCCAGGGCATCTCGGCGTCGTGCACGGCTCCGTCCGGCGCAGCGTTCGCCGACGACTTCCACGTGTACGGGGTCGACTGGCGCCCCGGTTCGATCACCTGGACGGTCGACGGTGTCGCGTACCGGACCCTCACCCGCGACGACGTGGGGTCGAACCCGTGGGTCTTCGACAAGCCGTTCTTCGTCATCCTCAACGTCGCGGTCGGCGGCACGTGGCCCGGGTCGCCCGACGACTCGACGCAGTTCCCGCAGCAGATGACCGTCGACTGGCTGCGGGTCCACCAGAACGCCTAGCCGGAGTCGCGCCGGAGCAGGAGCGTGTCAGGGACGACGGTTCGCCCGGGCGACGAGCCACAGGTAGGTGCTGTGCCCGACCAGGGCGAGTCCGAAGAACACCGCGGCGACCGCGTACACCCGGTCGAGCTTGCCCTGCCCGATCACGAGCATCACGACGCAGAACACGACGGCGATCGCGAGGACACCGACCTGCACGGTCGACCAGATCCGTCGGAAGCGCGGCATGCCCGTCTCGTTCACGTCACCCATTCTGCCCGATGCCGTCAGTGCTTCTCCGGGTCGTGTCCCCAGTTCATGAGCGAGTACCGCCACGGGGTGTCGTGCACGTCGCCGTCGGGGCGCTGCTCCGCGTGCCGGGCGACGTAGCCGACGACCTTCCGCATGTGCGCCAGGTCGTCGTCGGTGCGGTCGGCCTTGTGCTTCTGGAGGATGCGGATGATGTGCCGACCGCTCTCGTGCCCGGTCGACTCGCCGCCGCCGGAGGGCTTCTGCCCGACGGACTTCGACTCGTCGGTGTCGAGCCACTTTCGCAACTCGGTGGCGGTCATGTTCACCGCGTCATCGAAGTCGGCCCGGGTCTGCTCGTCGTCGTGCTCGCTCATGCGGTCGAGACAACCCGTCGGTCCTGGACGACTGCGCAGTGCGGGCCGGGTCAGATGGGAATGGAACGACCCCGCGCGGTGTCGAACTCTCCACTGACCACGAAGGAGCCCACCATGAGCGTCGACCTCCACGAGAGCACCGGCACCCGGATCGTCACCGACGAGCGGACCTGCCTGCAGACGACCGTCCTGCCGAAGCTGCACGACGAGCGCACCCCGTCCTTCGGCCGCTGGCTCGGACAGATCAACCACACCGGCTGAGCCGGCGCCCGGCGACGGCACGCACGGCCCGGCCCAGACACCCGGCCCGCCAGGCCCGCCAGGCACGGCCTGTCGCCGCCGCGGTCGCCGTCGCCGGCACTGCTACCGTGCACCCATGTCCTGGGGCCGGCGGTACTACGCGCTGCAAGCCGTCGGCGGAGCGGCCTGGTGGATCGCCGTCGCCACGCTGCCGTGGGTCCGGACCACCACGCTCGGTTCGCTCGACCCGGTGCTCGTCGCCGTCCTCGACGTCCCGTTGTTCGTCGTGGCCTCGGCCCTTGCCGCCGCCGGTGTCCGGGCCGCCGCGGTCGTCACGACGGGGTGGACCGCCGTGGTGCTCTGCGCGCTCGCCGTCTGGGCAACGGCCACCGGCGAGGCCGGCTGGGGCGTGCTGATCATGCTCGCGGCCACGATCGGCTCGGTGCTCGCGCTCGGCCTCGTGCTGCTCGGACGGATCCCGACCGAGTGGGTGACGAGCGGCCCGCTGCGGATCCGCACCGCCGACGCCGACGCCCCGCGGTCCCGGCACGTCGCCGCGACCGTGCTGCAGATCGTCGTGTTCTGGGGTCTGTTCCTCGGGGTGTTCCCCCTGGTCATCGCGTTCGCGGAGCACCGATGGGGCCTGCACCCGGACCCGCCCGTTCCCCTGGTGAGCGCCTCGACCGTCCTCGGGGTGGTCGTGCTCCTGCTGGCGAGCGCACTCGGCATCGCGTCGGCGGCGGCCATGTCGACGAAGGGCGGCGGCACCCCGCTGCCCTCGGCGACGGCGAACCGCCTGGTCGTCGCGGGGCCGTACCGTTCGGTGCGGAACCCGATGGCCCTGGCCGGCATCACCCAGGGCGTCGCCGTCGGCCTGCTGCTGTCGTCGTGGCTGGTCGTCGTCTACGCGGTCGCGGGTTCCGTCGTGTGGAACTGCATCGTCCGACCACTCGAGGAAGCCGACCTCGACGAGCGGTTCGGCGACGACTTCCGCCGGTACGCCGAGCAGGTGCGCTGCTGGGTGCCTCGGTGGCCGATCCCCGCTCGGGTGGGCTCGGTGCCGCTCACCTCGTCGCGCCGCTGAGCGGTTTAACGACGCCGGCGTCGTCGTTCGGCGCCGCCGGGTCGTCGAGACGCCTCCGTTTCCGGCGGCGTCTCGACGACGGGGCGGCGTCTCGACGACACGCCGGCGTCTCGACGTGACGCCGGCGTGTCCGGACCGGCACCGACACCGGCCTGGAGGCGCCAGGCGGCGCCGCCACGGGCCTCCTGTCCGTCAGCCGGCCGGGTCCACCACCGGCGGCCGCGCGGACGGGGCGAGCGCACGGATCCGCTTGGCGGGGACGCCGGCGTAGACGCCGTGCGCCGCCAGGCGGCCGACCACCACGGCGCCGGCTGCGACCACCACGTCGTGCTCGATGTGGGCCCCCGGCAGGATCGTTGCCCGACCGCCGATCCAGACGTGCTCCTCGATGAGGACCGGGCGGCCCGTCGGGACGTCGTTCCACCGGCCGTCGGCGTCGATGTCGTGGTGGCTCGTCATGATGAGCACCTGCATGCCGATCGCGGTGTTCGCACCGATCGTCACGGGTGCCACGGCCTCGACGGTGACGTTCCGGTTGCAGAACACGCCCCGGCCGATCGTCAGGTGCCTGGGATCGCCCGTCAGCGAGAACCCGGCGCCCACACCGGACTCCGCGCGGGCCCCGGCGACGAGCAGCAGGAGCCGCCGCACGATCCGCGGCAGCAGCGCCGACCCGAGCACGGCGGTGAAGAGCAGGTGCTCCCTGGCGTGTGCGGCATCCTCGACGAGCCGCCGACCGAACGTCGACGGGGCAGCAACCGCCGGAGCGGGTGCCGAGGTCGGGACGGGTGGTGCTGCTGAGCCGGCCATGGGGTCTCCAGTCGTCGTGGCTGCGTGTCCGTGCAGCGCCACCGTAGGACGACGACCGTCGGCGACCGGCCGGACGACGGGCGGTTGCGGGATTCTTGCGGGGCCGCGCCGCTCGGCGGCCACGCGCCGGCTCGGCTACGCGCGTGCGCCGTCGCGGGCGGTGGACGCCGTCTGCCGGGGCAGCTCGCCGAACTCCTCGCGGTAGCTCCCCGCGAACCGGCCCAGGTGGGCGAACCCGGTGGCACGGGCGATCTCGGCGACGCTCCGGCCGTCTCCGGACTCGAGCTGTTCGCGCGCGAGCAGCAGCCGGATCCGACGCAGGTACATCGTCGGGGTGATGCCGTGGTGGCGCTGGAACGCCGCCTGCACACCGCGCACGCTCAGGCCGGCGGCCTCGGCGACGTCGTCGACGCTGATCGGTTCGGTGGCGTGCTCGAGCAGGAACGTCTCGGCTCGGGCGAACCGGGCCGTGGCGGCCACGACCGGTTCGTGCTGGCCGACGGGCCAGTGCGGGATGGCGGTGAGCAGGCCACCGGCCGCGAAGCGGGCGAGCTCTCGCTCACGCTCGACCGGCACGGTCTCCGGTCCGGCCAGGACCTCCTGGGCGACGGACCGGACCATCAGCCACCAGGCCGCCAGCGGTGCGCCCTCGGGGACGTGCCGCGGACGGAACTCGAGCGGGCCCGGGGCCCAGTCCCCACGCTCCGCTGCGACCTGCTCGACGATCGCGCGGTCGATGCGCAGGACGTCCTTGTTGCAGTCGATCCACCGGAAGCGCTGCGGGCCCTGCCGGAACAGCATCGGGCGGCCGATCTGCACCGGCTCGCCGTCGAGCTGCGCGACGCCCGACTTCATCCAGACGATCATCATCTCGCTGCCCGGCTCGATCGCTCCGCGCAGGTCGCCCGTGCAGCGGGTGGACTCGAGTGACAGCAGCGACGTCCCGCGGATCCGTTCCTCGAAGACGAACTCGGCGTCCGTCGGCTCGACCGACAGGTCGTGCGTGGTGTGCGTCCGAGCCAGGGCCTCGGCCGCGACCGACGGCTCGACGGTCTGGATCTCCCGCAGCAGGCGGTGCATCGTCTCGGGCACGTGACGATCCTCCCGAGATCTCGGCGTCCGCGCAACGAGCGACGCGCCGGGTTCCTGGACGGCGACCAGCGAGGGCACTGTTTGCTGTGCTCCAGGAGGTCGCCACATGAAGCAGATCCAGTACGACCGCTCGACGATCCTGACGAGCGACGACGTGGCCGATGCGGTGATCGAGTACGCCGCGGCCCTGGCCGGCGGCAACCGGGCGGACACCGTCGCGATCCCCTCGGTGGCGGCGGACGGCACCATGACGACCACCAAGGTGCTCATCGGCCCGTCGAGCCAGCTCGTCGTCGCCGATGCCGACGAGGACGAGCTCGAGCGCGAGGACGCGGACTTCGTCGAGCGGTTGCGTGCCGCCGCACTGACGTTCGAGCACGACGAGGTGATCCACGCGGACACCCGGTCGGACCTGACCGAGGGGCCCGTGGCCTAGCAGGGCCTGCGGGCGCGGGGAGGTGGACCGCTGGACTAGCGCCCGAAGTCCGGCGGCGCGGCGCTCGTGTCCACGGCGAGCACCGCTTCGGTGCGGCGCGCGACCTCGAGCAGGAACGCTTCGCCCTCGGGTTCGAGGTCGTCGTCGGGTGCGGGCTCCACCGCGACCGGGACACCCGGGGCCAGCAACACCTCGACGGTGCTCGCCACCCCGAAGTCGTCGGCGGTGGGGATCGACACGACGTCGCTCAGTCGGCTCTGGTGCAGCGCGGCCGCGTACCGGATCACCGCTTCGGCGATCGAGTCGCTCGTCAGGACACGGACGGTGCCCGCGTAGTTCACGTACTTCAACGTTGCTCCCTGGTGAAGAGGAGCATCCGCCGCGGTGACGGTTCCCTGATCCGGTGCCACGGTAGGCCGCCGTCGGGCCACGCACACATCTTCGCGGACAGAACGGGGTACGCGGCGCCCGGCCGGTCGGTGCCGGGTGACCGGTGTCGGGGGACGCTCCCCCTGAACCGTCGCCCACCGCGAGCGGCCTACGTTCTGGCCCATGTCCACGCGAGCGAAGACCGTCACGGCGCTGTTCGGCGCCGCCACCGTAGCCCTGCTGCTCACCGCCTGCGACCCCGGCGGAGCGCAGAACATCGACCCCGTCGGCAAGGTGCCCGGCTCCGAGCAGAAGTCCCAGTCGGCGCAGTGCGACGTTGCCGCGAGTGCCACCGTCGACATGATCGACGAGGCGGTCGGGTCGCACGACACCACCGAGTTCGCGAACGTCCAGGAGGGCGACGGCGGCTGGTACCTCGGTGCGGCGATCGTCCCGGCGGACAGCAACGACTCGAACGACGACGAGATCACCGTCTGGGCGACCACCGCCGACCCCACGGCCGACGGCTTCGACGGTCCGCTGTACGCCGTGAACGACGTCGCGAAGCAGGCCGTGGCCGACGAGTCGACCACCACCTCGGACGCGCCGACGCCGTTCGCCGACGACTCCGAGGCCGCCCAGCAGGTCGAGAGCTGCGTCGTCGAGGCGTCCGACCGCTAGTCGCCGGACACCCTGCCGTGGCCGGTCAGCCCTTGGGCTGGTCGGCCACTTCCACGTCCACGTGGTAGTCGTCGCCCCCGTCGGTGCTGATGGTGGACACCGAGTCGTAGACCACGTCGTAGCCCGCGGTGTTCACGTCGCAGTGCACCTCGGCGCCGTCCTCGATCGCGATGTCGTCCTCGCCGCAGTCGACCTCGGGCGTCGCGTCCGAGATGTCCGCCAGCGCGTCGACGACGACCTGTTCGAAGGCCTCCGGCGTGACGGTCCGCGAGGACGAAGCGGTCGAAGTCGACGTCGTCACCGTGCACCCGCTGAGCGTCACCGCCAGCGCGATCGTCGCGGTGAGCGTCGCGAGTGTGGTGGTGGTGCGCTGCTGCATGGTGTCCCCCGTCGTCCCCTGGCCGGTGGCTGCCCCGCGATCGGGGCCGGCCGTTCCCGACGGTAGTCGCCGCGACGGTGCGAGGACGCCGTCTGGTCCGAATCCGGTGGCGCACCGGCGGCTGGACGTCCGCCCGGGGTGTCGTGAAGGGGCGCTCAGCAGGTGGGCGAGTTCACTAGACGATCGTCTTCTGAACCCCTACGGTTCCGAACACCCCGTCCTGCCGCGAACCGTGAGAGACCGCATGCGCACCCCTCGTCAGACCACACCCCTGATCGGGACCGGCAGCTGACGTGGCAGCTGCGAAGGTCACCGTCCTGCTCGTGAGCGACTTCCCGCTGTCGGCGATGCGCGGCGAACGAGCCGCCCTGGTCCAGCAGGCGAAGGCGTTCGCCGCGTCCGGACACGTCGTCTGGGTGGCGACTCCCCCGACGAGCGACACCGCCGACCTGCGGAAGTCCGGTGTGCGCCTGCTCGAGGTCGAGCCGTCGATCAGCGTCCCGGGGGCGGACCTGCCGGTGGTCCGCAACTCGGTGCGGGTGCGTCGGCACCTCGGCACGGTGATGCTCGAGGAACGGATCGGTCTCGTCGTCACCCACTCGGACTTCGGTCTCGCCGCCGCAGCCCTGACCACGGCGCGCTCGCTCGGGCTGCCGACGATCCACACCGTGCACGGTTCCGCTCCGATCCGCGGGCGGACCGCCGCGGCGTTCGCGCCCCTGGCACGTCGTGCCCACCGCGTCGTGACCGGGCTCCGGACCGGCCGGCACCGCGTCGGCGGCCACCCCATGGAGGACGCGCGCCGCAGGATGGCCGTCGCCGTCTCCGCGGCCGCCGACGTCGTCGTCACCTCGACCACCCGACAGGCGGGAGTCCTGCGTGCCGCCGGCCTGGACGAGGTGCACGTCGTGCCCAACGCCATCGGGAACCGCACGGTGACCCCGCCGCCACCGCCGGAGCTCGGCCCGCTCCGGCTCGTCTGGGCGTCGCGGTTCACGCCGGACAAGCGCCTCGACGTGCTCTTCAACGCGATCCGGCTGGTCGAGATCCGGTTGGGGGCACACGCGGTCCGGGTCGACGTCGCTGGCGGGACCGTCCCACCGACGCGCACGCCGGTGTCGGTGCGCGTGCACGGCCGCCTGTCCCTGCAGGGCGTCCACGACCTGCTGCTCTGCGGGCACGCGGCGGTCATCTGCTCGCTCGAGCACGACGGCCAGCCGATGACCGCGCTCGAGGCGTTCCGCGACCACCGTCCGGTCATCGTCTCCGACATCCGTCTGGCGAGCGAGTTCGGATCCGCCGCCGTCCTGACGGACGACGAGACCGCGTTCGGGCTCGCCACGACGATCATCGAACTCGCCTCGGACCGGGACCTGCTGCGACCGCACACCGACGCCGCGATCGCGCACGCCCGACTCGCGACGGCGGAACGCCACACCGAGCAGGTCCTCGGGCTCGTCGCGGGTCGCTGCGGTCCCTGAGCGCACCGTCCCGGAGCGCGCGGTCCCCGCGGCGACGCGCTCGGCCGTGGGGCCGCCACGGGACGGACGGGAGGCACGGTGCGGGCCCGCCCCGAGCCTCCCGCCCGGCGGTGCGTGCCGACCACGGCACAGGGAGAACGCCCCGATGAGGAGGGGGGATCTCATCGGGGCGTTCCGTTCGTGGGGCCGCGTCAGGCGGCGAGGCGCGCAGCGAGCGCCGTGGCGCGGGACCGGAGGTCCGCGTAGGTGGCCTCGTACGCGTCCGGCGTGCCGGTGCGCGAGGGGTTCGGCAGTGACCAGTGCAGGCTGTCACCGTCGTCGATCGACTCGTGCGCACGGTCGCAGACCGTGACGACCAGGTCGCCGTCGGCGACGACGTCGTGGAAGGACCGCGGGACGTGGTCGCCGAGGTCGAGGCCGTGGCGCGCACCGACGGCGACCGCGCCGGGGGCGATGGCGGGGGCGGGACGCGTCCCGCCGGACAGGGAACCGATCTCGCTGACCTGCGCCCAGACGCCCGCGGCCAGCGGGGAGCGCGCGGAGTTGCCGGTGCAGACGAACAGCACGCGCGACACCGGGCCCGGCACCGCCGCCGCCCCGTGCGGGACACCGCTCGGTTCGAGGTGCAGGTAGCTGCGACGGCCGTCGCCGTCGGAGCGGCGCCGCGTGACCAGCCCGGCCTGTTCGAGGACGCGCAGGTGGTGCGCGAGGAGCGGGCCGGACAGGCCGAGGGCGGCCCGGACCTCGCTCGGGCTGGCGTCGGAGGCCGCGAGCAGGTCGACGACCGCCAGGCGTGCGACGTCGCCGAGGGCCGCGTGCTGCGCCGCGCGCTGCTCGAGGTCCTGCTGCCGCATGTTCATCAGTTCAATGTTGACTGAACCATCTGCCGTCGTCAAGATGAGCGGGTGACGATGAGCCCCGAGCCCCTGCGGGCGTCCGCTGCCTCGGTGTTCCTGGTGTTCCTGCGGCTCGGGCTGACCTCGTTCGGCGGGCCGGTCGCGCACCTCGGGTACTTCCGAGAAACCTTCGTGGTGCGTCGGCGGTGGCTGGGCGACGACGCCTACGCCGACCTCGTCGCGCTCTGCCAGTTCCTGCCCGGGCCGGCGTCGAGCCAGGTCGGGATGGCACTCGGCCTGCAGCGCGCCGGGATGCTCGGACTCCTCGCCGCCTGGTGCGGGTTCACGCTGCCGTCCGCGGTGCTGCTCGTCGCGTTCGCCCTGCTCGTGTCCGGCACGCCCGACCTGGCCGGCGCCGGGTGGCTGCTCGGGCTGCAGGCCGCCGCGGCCGCGGTGGTGGCGCAGGCGGTGCTCGGCATGGCGCGCTCGCTCACGCCGGACCGCCGACGGGCGACCGTCGCTGCCGCAGCCGCGATCGTGGTGCTGCTCGTCCCCGGCCCGGGGCCGCAGGTCGCGGTGATCGCGGTGTGCGGTGTGGTCGGCGCCGTGTGGCTCCGCGGCGTCGTCGCCGTGGGCGTGGATGCAGGCGCCACCGACACGGGCGGCGCCGTCCGGCTCCCCCGCTGGGTCGCGGTGTCGGCGCTCGTCGCGTTCGCCGCCCTGCTCGTCGCGGCCCCGATCGCCGCGCACGGCACCGGTGCCGTGCGCCTGTTCGGGGTCTTCGCGCAGGCGGGCTCGCTCGTCTTCGGCGGCGGCCACGTCGTCCTGCCGCTGCTCGAGTCGCAGACCGTGGCCACACACCTGGTGGGGCACGCCGACTTCCTGGCCGGGTACGGCGCCGCACAGGCCGTACCCGGGCCGCTGTTCACCTTCGCCGCGTACCTCGGCGCCGTCGCCCACGGCAGCCCCGGCGGGGTCCTCGGCGCAACCGTCGCACTCGTCGCGATCTTCCTGCCCGCCGCGCTCCTGGTCATCGGCGCACTGCCGTTCTGGCACGTGCTCCGCGCCCTGCCGTGGGCCCGACGCGTGCTCGCCGGCGTGAACGCGGGGGTCGTCGGGCTCCTCGCCGCAGCGCTCTGGGACCCGGTCATCACCGAGGGGGTCCGCTCGGCCCCCGCACTGGCGCTCGCCGTGGCTGCCTTCACCGCCCTCACCCGCTGGTCCGCTCCCCCGTGGGCCGTCGTCATCGGAGCCGGCCTGCTCGGCGCCGTCGTCCTCTGATCGGAGCACCCCGCATGCCCACCGTCCTGTTCGTCTGCGTCCACAACGCCGGCCGTTCCCAGATGGCCGCCGGCTTCCTGCAGCACCTGGCCGGTGACCGCGTCGACGTCCGGAGCGCCGGCTCCGAACCGGCCGACCAGCTCAACCCCGTGGTCGTCGAGGCGATGCTCGAGGAGGGCATCGACATCCGGGGCGAGCAGCCCGCCCTGCTCCGCACCGACGCCGTCCGTGCCGCCGACGTCGTCATCACGATGGGCTGCGGGGACGCCTGCCCGGTGTTCCCGGGCAAACGCTACGAGGACTGGGAGCTCCCGGACCCCGCAGGGCTCGACCTCGACGCCGTCCGGCCGATCCGCGACGACGTGCGTGCGCGGGTGCAGGACCTCATCGCCCGGACCGCTCCCTGACGCGCTCGAGCAGGCGGTCGACGAGCTGCTCGCGCCACGGGACCGACGACCAGACGTGGTCCGCACCCTCGACCGCGGTGAACGTCGCCCCGCTGAGCAGTTCGCCGTAGCGCCGGCCGTACTCGACCGGGACGATCTCGTCGGCGGTACCGTGCAGCACGTCGACCGGCCCGTCGTACCCGCGCGCCTGGGCGTAGACGTCGAGTCCGTCCCGGACCTCGTCGACGAACCCGCGCCCGAGGGCGGTCCCAGCGAAGTCGAACCAGCCGCGGTCGCGGACGGGCGCGAGCGGCTGCCCCTGGATGGTGTCGTGCACGGCGATGTCGTCGACCACGACCCCGGCCGGCGACCACAGGGTCAGGCTCCGCACCAGGTCGGGGACCCTCGCCGCCGCCATCGCCGACTCGACGGCGCCCAGGCTGTGGGCGACGACGTGGATCGGTGCCCCCTGGTCGGCCGAGAACGCCCGGATCATCGTGACGACCTGCTCGACCTCGTCGCCGATCGAGATGTCCGCGAAGCGTCCGTCGCTCGTGCCGTGCCCGAGACGGTCGTAGGAGCGGACCGTCAGACCGCTGTCGGTCAGGGCGGTCGCGGCCTGCACGAAGAGCTGGCGCGGACCGATCGACGAGTCACCGAACCCGTGCACGAACAGCACCGAGCCGCCGGCAGCCGCGGGCGCCGGGTGGTACTCCCACCCCCGGAGCGCCCCGCCCCGGTGCTCGAGCCGGATGCTCGTCAGGGCACGCTCCAGCGGACGTTCCGCAGTCACGCTCAGTTGCTCCGGTCGGCGAACCCGGCCGGCAGGTCGGCGGGCGCGGTGTCGACGACGGTCTCGTCGTCCTGGCCGACGAACTCGAACAGGGTGATGTGGGCGAACTCGGGGACGACGTAGATCGGGTAGGTGGGGCCGGCGTCGCGGTACTCGCGCATCCGGTCCAGGTGGTCGTTCTGGAACAGCACGGTCTTGCTGCCGTCCTCCTCGACCCAGTGCGGGAAGAAGATCGTGCCGTGCAGCACGCGCTCCCCCGGCACCACGGTCACGACGACGCTCGTGCCGGTGGGCTCGTTCCACGACACCTTGTAGACGCCGGCGGTGAGCACCACGAGGTCGACCTGCTGGTCCTTGACCCAGCGCCCGCCGACCATGCCGGAGTGGATGCGGTAGTCGATGGTGGTGGCGTTCTTGACGTACATCTCGTACTGCCAGCCGTTGGCGTACGTGTAGATGAACCGGTGTCCGACGATGCCGGAGAGGTCCTGCGACGGGACGGGCTGTGCGACTGAGGTGGTGATCGTCATGCACCCATCCTGCGCCAAACATAGTTTTGTTGCAAACCTTTTTCGAGGACCTAAGCTGAGGACATGGGCAGCGAGCACGACACCGCAGGACTCCGGGACATCGCTCGGCGGCTCAGCGACCAGGTCGGCCCGTTCCGCCGCACCCTGCTGAACGCGTCACGCCGTGACGGTGCGCTGCCGGAACTGCCCGACGCCCAGATCGAGGTGCTGCGACGCCTCGACGAGGCCGGGTGGCTCACGCCGACGGCGCTCGGCCGGTCCCTCGGCCTCGCCCGCTCCACGGTCAGCAACCTCGTCACCGCGATGGAGCGCGGCGGGCTCGTCCACCGGCGGCTCGCCACCGGCGACGGCCGCAGCACCGAGATCGCCCTGACCGAGCTCGCGTCCGAGCGGCTCCGGGTCTACGACGCCTCGGCCGAGCACGTCCTGGTCGGCGCGCTCGAACGCCTGGGCCCGGACGGGGTCGACGCGCTGCGCGCCGCGCTGCCCGTCCTCGCCGAGCTCCGTCTGGCCATCGACGAACCCGGAGCGTAGGGATCGGCTGACAGTGCGCGTGAGCCGTCGCACAGGTCCGGCTCGTCGATCACCAGCGGGAGCGGGTCACCCTGGCAGGGTGTTCGCAGACCACCCGGGAGGTCCGCACCGCGCCTGAGAAGTCGGTCACGGTCGCAGCACGCGACGGCTCCAGGGCGCGCGGCGGCCCCCAGGGACCGGTTCCATCGTTCTGCCGTGCAGACGACATCACTTCTCCCCATCATCGCCAAGGCGTGTGCGGTGGCAGCTCCGGTCGCCATCGCCGTATCGCTCGTGGCCGGCCCGGCCGTGGCGACACCCCTCCACACCTCCACCACCACGACCTCCGCGCACCACACGGTGTCCCGCGCGGCGCGGACCACCGAGGGCGGCACGGCAGTCTCGCGGCTCGACCGTCGCGCCGAGCAGCGCAACGAGGCCACCGTCCGGCACCTGTTCCGGTGCGCGTTCCGCTCCCCCGCCTCGGCGACGGCACGCGCTGCGGCCCGGACCGCCGTGGCGTCGGGTGCCGTCGCCCACGGTGCGAAGAGCGCCTCGGGTCCGGCTGCACTGCTCGCCGAGTTCACCGCCGACCGCGCCCGGGTCCCCGGTGCCCACGCCGTGATCAAGCACATGGCCGGTGACGCCGACCTGGTGGCCGTGCACTGGCAGATCACCGCGAAGCCGAAGGACGAACGCACCGGTGACGCCGCCGTCGACCTGTTCCGCATGCGCAACGGCCGCATCAGCGAGTGGTGGGCGCTCCGGCAGACGGTCCCGACGGGCACGCCGGCCAGCGGCAACACGAACAGCATGTTCAGCGACCTGTACCCGGCCGCCAAGCGTGACCACCACCTGACCGAGCGGCAGGAGGAGCACAACCGGGTGCTCGCGGTGACCGCGTACAACCGGCTGTTCCGCGACCACGACGTGTCCGTGCTGGACGAGAAGTTCGACCCGGCGTACCTGCAGCACAACTCGGTCGCCGCGAACGGCACCGCCGCGCTCAAGCAGTTCTTCGCCGGCAGTGCCGCGCAGGGTCTGCCGAAGCAGGAGTCCGTCATCTCGCTGGCCGACGGCGACCTGGTGTGGACGTTCTCGAAGCAGGTCGGGGCGAAGGCCGACGCACCGTTCGGCGCAGCCGACCTGTTCCGGGTCGACGGCAACCTGATCCGCGAGCACTGGGACGTCGTCCCGACGAGCTGAGACCGGGCAGCGGGAACCGGAGCCGCGCGTCTCAGGACGCGCGGCTCCGGCGCGCCCGCTCCTTGATCGCCGTGATGACGGCCGTCTTCGCGTCGGCGTAGGCGTTCATGTCGTCCCAGCTCCGGCCGAGCAGCTCCCGCTTGGTGCGCTCGTACAGCGCGCGGTCGTCGGCGTCGACGCGCAGGTGGTCGCGGAGGAGCAGGTACTCCTCGACCGCCGTCGCGCCCTGCTCGTAGACGTGCACGTGCACGTCGCGAGCCGGTGTCCGGACCAGACGGTGGCCGGGTTCGCGCACGCGGAGCTCGTACCCGGCCGCGAGGAGCTGGTCGAGGTAGGTCGCCTCGGCGGTGATGTCGGCGACGACGACCACGATGTCGACGATGGGTTTCGCCGCCAGGCCGGGGACGGCCGTGGAGCCGATGTGCTCGACGACCGCAGCGTCCGCGCCGGAGCCGGGCAGGGCCTCCAGGATGCGTCGCCGGTGGTCCGCGAAGACCGCAGCCCACCCGCTGTCGGCGGGGTGCAGGGTCACGGTGACCGGTTCTGGGCCGCCGATGATCTTGACGGTCGTGACGTCCGGTCGGGGGTGGTCCTTGTCATGGTGCACCCGGCCATGATGGCAGCACCCGGAGCGCGGACCAGAGCAGTCCTTGACTTTCCGGCTACGAGTATTAGCCTTTGAGTTACTACCCGTAGCCGAAGGAGCCACGTCATGCTCGAACACCTGGACACCGAGGGCGGCACGATCGCCTACGACCTCTCCGGCTCAGGGCCGCTCGTGGTCCTCGCCCACGGGATGGGCGACAGCCGCCACTCCTACCGCTTCGTCGTGCCGGAGCTCGTCGCGGCCGGCTACCGGGTCGCGAACGTCGACCTGCGGGGTTGCGGCGACTCGAGCACCGGGTGGTCCGGGTACGAGCGCTCCGACATCGCACGCGACCTGGTCGCCGTCGCCCGGCATCTCGGCGGCCCGGCCGTGGTCGTCGGGCAGTCGATCAGCGGCGGCGCAGCGACGATCGCCGCGGCCACCGCACCCGACCTGGTCGCCGGCATCGTCGAGCTGGCACCGTTCACGCGCAAGCAGTCCGTCGACCTCGGTGGGCTCCTGCGCAACCGCCGACACCGCGCCGGCACCGTCCAGCTCGCACGCGTGATGACGAGCGGCAGCCTGCCCGGCTGGCTCGCGTACCTGGACATCGCGATCCCCGCCAAGCCCGCCGGCTGGGCGACCGAGCGCGGCCGCATCGAGACGACCCTGCGGCAACCGGAGCGGATGGCGGTCCTCCGCGCCATGACCCGCACGTCGCCCGCCGACGCCGGCGAGCAGCTGGGTGCCGTCCGGTGCCCCGTGCTCGTCGTCGAGGGCAGCGCCGATCCGGACTGGGCCGACCCCCGCGCCGAGGGCGAGCGCGTCCTCGCCGACCTGCCCGACGGCCTCGGGGAGCTCGCCGTCATCGACGGCGCCGGCCACTACCCCCACACCGAGACGCCGACTGCACTCCTCGCCCTGCTGCTGCCGTTCCTCGCCCGCACCTTGCCCGTCGCAGGCCCCGTTGCCTAGGGCGGGGCTCGACCCGGCGACCGTCACCGAGACCGCGGCGACGCTGGCCGACGAGATCGGTCTGGCCCGACTGAGCATGAGCGTCGTCGCCGACCGCCTCGGGGTGAAGGCACCGTCGCTGTACAAGCACGTCGACGGACTCGGTGACCTCACGCGCAGGATCGCGATCCTCGGCGCGAACGAGCTCGGGGACGCACTCCGCGACGCCATGCAGGGGCGCAGCGGCCGGAGTGCGCTCGAGGCGGCGGTGCAGACCGTGCGCCGGAGCGTCCGGGAGCACCCGGCGCGGTACCAGGCAGCCGTCAGCGTCCGGCCGACCGACGCCCAGGACCCGCTGGCCGTCGCGCTCGGCCGCACCCTGGCGTCCTTCGCCGCGGCGCTCCGCGACTACTCGCTCGACCCCGCCGACGAGGTCCACGCACTCCGGGTGCTCCGCAGCGTCCTGCACGGGTTCGCCACGATCGAGGCGTCCGGCGGGTTCCAGATGGACACGGACGTCGATGCGAGTGCTGCGTGGATGGTCGACTTCCTGGATCGCGGGTTCCGTGCCGCGACGACACGGTGACCGTCACCACGGCGGCGCGCGCGTCGAGGCCCGTCGGTCACGACCCGCTCCGTGGCGGCCTGCGGTTCACGGCGGAGCTCGTCGCATGGGTGGCCGTGCCCTGGGCGCTCTGGCCCCGTTCGCCGGTGCTCGCGATCGCCGCCGTCCTGCTCCTCGTCGTGCCGCCGGCGGTCTTCGGGACGCCGGGTGACCGCCCCGGCGGCGACCCACCCGTCGCGGTACCGGGAGTGGTGACGATCGCGTCGGTCCTCGCGCACCTGGTCGGAGCCATCGCCGCGTCCTGGGTCGTCTGGCCGGCTGCGGTCGCGGTCGCCGTCACGGTCCTGTGCGTCGCCGTCGTCATCTCGGAACAGCGGCGGTGGCGCGTCCTGGTGGGGCGCGGGCGCGGGCGCGGACGCGGGCGAACAGACGATCGTCTGGCCAAGCGGTAGCGTGTGGCGTGGCGACTTCCGCCACACGCCGTCCACGAAGGGGCCGACCATGTCGCGCAGCACCGACCGGGTCCGGGTGTCACCGATCGTCCTCGCCGCGGGGATCGCCGCGCTCGCCGTCGCGCTCGCCCTGCCGGCGCCGCCACCGACCACGACGGGTACCGAGACACTCGGCCTCGGGGCATCGGGAGCGCTCGGTGCCGCACTCGGCGCACCGCCCTCGACGAGCGGCGCGCACCGGTTCGCGATCCGCCCACCACGGACGGTCGGTACCGGCGGAGTCGTGAGCGTGCGCTTCGCCGGGAGGGGCACCCCCGGCGCCGTCGTGGTCATCCACTACGGCGAACCGCGGGACGGCACCGGGGACGATCGCGTTGCGGAGATCGCGCCGGGCAGCAGCGCGGTGGGTCGGACCGGCCGGTTCGCCTTCACCGCGGTCCTGCCGGAGTTGCCCCGCGACGCCGATCAGGCGTCCTGGAGCGCCCGACTGATCGACCCGGAGTCGCTGGACGTCATCGGGCGTGTCGACGGCGTCCACGTGGTCGAGCACACGGACCGCCGCTCCCACGATCCGCGGCCCACCGGATGAGAGGCCGCGCAGGGTGCTGGCCGCCGCTCGGTACTGCGGCTACGTTCGCTAGACGAACGTCTGGCCAGCAGTCAGCGGCGAGACCTGACCACGAGGAGCCCCCGTGTCGACACCCCACCGCACACCGTCATCCCGATCCGTCTCCGTCCTCCTCGGTGCCGCACTGGCCCTGAGCCTCGGACTCGCCGGCTGCTCCACGGCCGGCTCCGCGGCACCGTCGCCCTCGCCGTCCCCCGCCGCACAGGGCGACGCGCCCGCGACGACCGACTCGTCCCCCTCGGTCGACGCGACCGTCGCTTCGACGACACTCGGCAAGGTCGTCGTCGACGGCAAGGGCATGACCGCCTACTACTTCGACGCCGACGTCAAGGACTCCGGCACGAGCACGTGCACCGGTGCGTGCGCGGCGGCGTGGCCGGCGATCGAAGCGTCGACCACGAAGCCGAAGGTGTCGGGCATCACCGGGACGGTCGGCACCATCAAGGGCGTGGACGGCGGGCGGCAGATCACGATCGACGGGCGCCCGATCTACACCTTCGTCGGGGACAAGAAGGCCGGCGACGTGACGGGACAGGGCGACAAGGGCGTCTGGTACGTCGTCAACCCGGACGGCAGCGAGCAGAAGAAGTAGGCCCGGCGCCCCGGTGGACCAGCAGTCCGCCGGGGCCCCTCGGGAGGGGCGAGCCCTGCGGGGTCAGTCCCCCGGGGTGGCCGGGTGTCCGCCGACCCGCACGGGCTCCACCTGTTCGAGCAAGCCGTGCACGCCGGGCAGTCCGAGCCCGGTGAACAGTGCCGCCCACAGGTCCCGGAGCTGCCCCTCGGTGTCACGGGTCAGTCGTGCACTCGTCCGGGCCCACATCACCCCGAAGGTCGACGTCAGCACGAGGTCCGCCGCACGAGCCCACCCGGGATCGGTGGCGGGGCCGACACCCCCGCTCGAAGCCGACAGGTGCCGGCGGACGTAGTCGTCCCACGTGAAGACCCGCGGGATCACCTCTCCCGCACCGCGGAGTTCGTGACTCAGACGGATGGCCCCGGCAGCCACCGGACACCGGATGGCATCGGAACAGGCGGACGTCAGCATGACGAGCAGGTGCTCGAGGCCCTCGGGTTGCGTGATCAGCGAGTCGATCACCGCCCAGCGGGCCTGCTGCCGCTCGATGACCGCGAAGGCGAGCTCGTGCTTGGACGAGAAGACGTGGTAGCCGATCGCCGACTTCGGGCGGTCCATGGCGGCGGCCACCCGGGCGAACGACGTCCCCGCGTAGCCGTGGCTCGCGAACACCGCCGCCGCGGCCTCGATGATCTGCTCGCGGGTCCGGGTCTTCGCCTGCTGCCGCTGGTTCATCGCACTCCTCGTTCGGGTCTCGGGTCATCATACGAACGTCTGACAGCACGAGGGGAGCACGCCGTCCGGACGGTTTGCCTCTGATCCACTCAGCTTCCGGCATGCGCTAGACGATCGTCTGGCCCGTTGTTAGCGTTCACGCACACCGAGTCGACCCGAGCCGAACCGAGGAGTCCCCATGCGTCCCACCCCGTCCACCGCCCGCAAGCCGGCGTCCCGGCGGCTGACCGCGCTCATCGCCAGCGTCGCCCTCGGCGGAGCACTCGCCGCCGGCGCCCTGGTCCCCGCGCAGGCCGGGGCCGCCACGATCCCGCACACCACGTACACCGCCCACGCCCCGACCCGGTCTGCAGCCGTGGCGTTCACCGCGAAGACCCACGGCGGACCAGACCGGACGAGCTTCACCGGCACCACCTTCGCCGGCGCCGGCAAGCCCGGCACCCTGGTCATCGTCTACTACGACGCACCGGGCAAGCCCCGCGGCCTGTTCAGCAAGCACATCGCCGAGGTCACGAGCGGGGACGACATGGTCAGCGCCAGCGGGCACTACCGCTTCACCGCGGCGTTCCCCGACCTGCCGCGCGGCACGACGACGCTGCACTGGCACGCCCGCCTCGCCGACCCGGACACCCTGTCCGTGATCGGACGCGTCAACGGCACCCGCCGGCTCGGCTGAACCGTGTTCCGTCACACGCAAGCGGTGCGCGTCCGCACCCTGGCCGTCGCCCTGTCCGTCGCGGCCGCCGTCGGCATCGCCCTCGCCGGCACCGCACCGGCCTCGGCTGCCACGAGCGACCCGGACCGCACCGCGGCACCGATCATCGCCGGCACCCAGGTCGGGGTCCCCGGCAGCACCTGCACGGTCGGGGCGGTCCTGACCGCCAAGGGCTTCCGGAGCCAGGTCACCGCGTACCAGCGGGCGACCAGGTGGGTCGTGCTGGCGAAGCGCTGCGCGCCGCTGCAGGCGCCGGTGCGGCTCGACGGCGCGGCCGTCGGCAGCGTGGTCTGGCAGTCCGCGGACTCCGACGTCGAGCTCGCGGTCATCCCACCCCTGGCGTGCACGCGCGTCCGGGCGGCCGCCGGGTCCTGCGACCCGTCCGTCTCGACGTACACGCCGCGAGCATCCGGTCGTGTCTTCACCCGCGTCGGCGGCGACCCGGCACGTGCCGCCGTCACCGGCACCGGCCAGCCCGACGCCGATCCCTTCTGCACCAGCGGGGCGGCGAGCGGGGTGCTCTGCTCCTGGACGGCCACACGGGTGCCGACAGCGAGCCGCGCCGGCGCGCAGCACCTCGCCGCCGCACGCACCGATGCCGGCGTGGGCATCGAGCCGGGTGACGCGGGCGGACCGGTGATCAGCGCCACGAACCGGCTGTACGGGATCATCTCGGGCAGTTCGACGACGGGCACGACGAGCACGACGAGCACGACGGTGCTGCTCTACACGCCCGTGCAGCAGGTGCTCAGCGAGCTGTTCCGGTACCGGCTGGCCCCGGCGTCCTGAGCCGGCTGCGACCGGGTGGTGCACCCGGCCGCGGCCGTCTCGGCGACTGAGCGCTGCCTCATGACCCGGACACACCCCGGTCACCTCGCAGCCACTCGGCCGACCACCCACCTCGCGATCCTGCGGGGATCCGGACGTCACCGCGTCCGGATCCCCGCGACCCCCGGGTCCTGATCAGATCGAGGATGCCCCGTGCCCCCGCTCCACCGCTCCCCCCTCACCCACTCCCCGCGCACCGCCCGTGTGGCCGCGACCGCACTCGCCGGCTTTGCCGTCGTCGCCTCCGCCGCGTTCTCCGTCACGGCCGCCCACGCCGACACCGCACTCCAGCCCGCGTTCACCGCCGCGGACCACCCGATCACCGACGTCCCCGGACTGGTCAACGGTCGCGAGCTCGCCGCGGTGCACGGCCGGTCCGGTCAGACCGTGAACGCTCCGCGGCTGATCCGTTCCGAGTCGCTCGACAAGATCACCGCAGCCGGGGCCACGACCCTGGCCGACGAGTACCACGTCGACCTCGTCGTCGACCTGCGGACGTCGTCCCAGATCGCCGCGAAGCCCGATGTCGCGATCCCCGGCGCGCGGCACGTCGACATCTCGATGTTCGGCGCGGACGGCGACTACAGCGACGACACGGCGATGTACCACGACCTGGTCGACAAGGGCCACGTCGACCCGGCGACCCCCGGGTCGATGATCACCGCCTACCGCCGCGTGCTCCGGATCCTCGCCTCGCACACCAGCGGCACGGTGCTCATCCACTGCTCGCACGGCATGGACCGAACCGGCACCGTGGTGGACCTGCTCGACCGGGTCCTCGGCGTGGACAGCGCCGACATCCTGCACGACTACCTGCTCTCGAACACGCAGCTCGGGGTCACCTGGGCCACCCCGCAGCTGCTGCAGGGCACCTTCGAGCAGGACATCGCCACCGACTTCGGTGGGATGGACGCGTACCTGCGCGACACCATCGGCGTGACGGGGCACGAGGCCGCCGCACTGCGCCAGCGGTTCCTCGTGTCGAGCGACGCCACCGTCTCCTCGATCGCGGTCGCGGGCGTGCGCGTCCACCTGCCCGCCGCCGCCTCGTCGCAGGGTGCGACGGTGACGGCGCCGGTCCGGACGCTCCGGGCCGCCGACGTCCACGTGCACACGACGAACCCGAACGCGGTCGCCACCGTGCACGTCTCCGGCCGGACCGCACGCATCACGGTCACCGCGCAGGACGGCACCACGAAGAAGGAGTACCGCCTGACGGTCCGTCGACCGGCGACGCACCGCTGACCCGACACCGCCACCGGCCGCCACCACCGGCCACCCACGCCGACCGCTCGGACTCCCCCGGGCGGTCGGCGTGACCAACTGTTCACCACCACCGTCGCCCGCTCCGGGCGTCCGTCCGGCTACCGTGACACTCGTGCAGTCATCTGAACGACGGTGCCCGCGGTGACCGGACACCCGGCAGTCCCGACCATCCACGACGTCGCAGCGCTGGCCGGAGTGTCGAAGTCGGTCGTCTCCCGTGCCCTCGCGGGCTCGTACGGGGTGGCGCCGTCGACGACCGAACGCGTCAAGCGGGCGGCACTCGACCTGGGCTACGTGGCGAACGCGAACGCCCGCGGCATGTCGGCACACCGCACGCACACGCTCGGGGCGTTCGTCCGTGATGCCTCGACCCCGTTCTACGGGCACCTGCTCACCGCGTTCCAGCTGCAGGCCGCCGCGCGCGGGTACCGCGTCGTCACCGCCACCGGCGCGGGGTCGTTCCCGGTCAGCGAGGAACGCCGGGCGCTCGAGACCCTGGTGTCCCTGCGCGTCGAGGGGCTCATCGTCTGCAGCGGCGCGTTGCCCATCGACGACGTCCTGCCGTTCGCCCGACGCATCCCGACGGTGGTCTCCGGACGCCCCGAGACGGACCCGGCGGTGAGCAGCGCCTACTGCGACGAGCGCGGCGGCGGTCGCGGCCTCGCCGACCACGTCGCCGACCTGGGGCACCGTCGCGTCGCCGTGCTGACGGTCACACCGTCCGGGTCCCTGACGCAGTCGGCCCGCACCGACGCGATGGTGCGCCGGCTCCGTGCGCGCGGCGCCGAGGTGCTCCGGATCCGCTCCGAGGACCACGGCGCGGACCCCGAGGACCTCGACTCGTTCCTCGAGCAGGTCCTCGGCGCCGGCGGCGTGACGGCGGTCATGGCACCGAGCGACCGCTGGGCCGTCGGTGTGCTCGAGTCGATGCGCCGCCGTGGTCTCCGTGCACCAGACGACCTGTCGGTCACGGGCTTCGACGGGGTCGCGCCGCTCGCCACCGAGCTGCTCGGAATCACCTCGTGGCGACAGCCGCTCGGCCTGATCGGCCGCCTGTCCGTCGACGACGTGGTCGACCAGATCGACGGCCGTTCGACGGGCGTCGCCCACAACGCCGTCGACGGCACCCTGGTGCCGGGCCGGACCGCCGCACGCGTCTGACCCGGCGTCGCCGACACCGATCGTTCACCGTCCCGTCACGGGCCGACGGGTGAGATCCGGGCCGCTCCGGTCGATCATGGGGAACGTTCCCGACGATCGGGAACGTTCCCCATCGACCGACCCCGGACGGACCCATGCCCCAGAACGTCACCGCCAAACTGCCGCGCGACCCGAGCGACCCCTACCGCCACGGCATCTACCTGCGCCCTGATGCCCGCACCTGCCGCGCCGTCACGGTCGTCACCGACCAGCTCCGCGCGCAGTACGGCCTGGTGTCCGCCGGCGCCTTCCCGCCGCACGCCACGCTCGTCGGCAGCCAGCCGTTCGGCAGCAACGAGGACCAGGTCATCGCGGCCGTCACGGCGCTGCTCGACTCACGCCCGGCGTTCGACGTCCACAACGCCGGCGTCCGCGAGCAGGGCATCGGGTTCGTCTACGACGTCGCGACCCGGCCCGACGGCTCGCACAACGACGACTTCGTCCGACTCGCCGCCGACATCGATGCCGTGGTCGCCCCCTTCCGGCAGCCGATGCAGGTCCCGCCGTCGAACGACTACGACCCGGAGCAGTACCGCGCGCACCTCTCGCTCGCCTCGCACGACCTGTACGTCCGCCCGGACCTGCACGACGAGGTGGGCGCGTACATCCACGAACTCGACGTCGACGTGCCGACCGGGTTCCGCGGCGACACCGTCGTGCTCTACCGCACCGCGAGCCCGGACTGGTCCGGCCGCTGGTGGCAGACGATGACCTGGGAGCACGTCCACACCTGGAAGCTCGCCTGACCGTGGCCGCCACCCTCCGCGACGTCGCCGAGCGCTGCGCTGTCTCGCGATCGCTCGTGTCACTCGCCCTGCGGGGCGACGACGGTGTGTCGCGACCACGTCGGGAACTCGCGGTGCGGACGGCGGACGAGCTGGGCCTCCCGGTCGGCACGCTCGCCCGGCGACGCGCGCAGGGCGCGCCGCTCGTGCTCGGCGTGCTGGTCACCGAAGCCGCGAACCCGTTCCACGACGAAGCGCTCCGGAGCGCACGCGCGACCGCCGAGACCCTGGGGTTCGCGCTCCGCGTCGTGGACGGGTTCCGTGACCCCGCCCGGCTGGCCGACGGCCTGGAGGCCCTGCACGCCTCCCGCGGGTCGGCCGACGGCGTCCTCGGGGTCGCGGTCCTGAGCAGCCGGGTCGCCCCGGCACGGCTCGCTGCGGTCGCGCGCGACCTGCCGGTCGCGGTCCTCGGCTCGAGCGGGTCGGGTCTCGCCGGACTCGGACTCGACACCGTGCGCGCCGACGAGGAATCGGGCATGCGCCACCTGGTGCTCCACCTCGCCGCACTCGGGCACCGGCGCACGTGTTTCGTGGCGGAGTCGGACCACCCCTCGACGACCCGTCGTGCCGTCGCGCACGCCACGGTCTCGGCGCAGCTCGGCCGGCCCGGTGACCACCGTGTCGACGACGTCGATGCCCTGGCGGCGGACCCGGCGCGGATCGCCCGGCACCTGGGCGACGGGGTGACGGCGTTCGTCGCGACGAACGACGCGACCGCGGCGCGGCTCGTGGCGATCGCCGACGGCGCGGGACTCGCGCTCCCCCGGATGGTGGCGGTGACCGGGTTCGACGGCACCGGTCTCGGCGACCGGCTCGACCTGACGAGCGTCGACCAGCCGCGGGTCCGGATGGGCGCGCGGGCGGTGGAGCTCGTCGTCGAACGGCTGCGCGGGCGACGCGGTGACCGCCACGAGGTCCTGCCGACGCGCCTGCTGCAGCGGGGGTCGACGGCACGGGCGGTCGCCGGGCACCAGGTCGGCTGAGCACCGCGCCGCCGTCGGCGGCGCGGCCGTCGGCGGATCGGTCCAGTGGGCGGTGCGGCTCAGCGGGCGGTCGGGTCGGCGGCGGCGGCGTCCGTGGCAGTCGTCGCCGACAGGTCCTGCACCCGACGGACCAGCTCGGCGTGCGATCCCCCGGCGCCGGCAGCGACGTAGTCGTCGGCCAGGTGCGCACGGTCGACGGGCTCGCCCCCGCGGAAGCCCCGGAACCACCCACCGGCCCGCTCGAGCACCAGTGCCCCGGCGGCGACGTCCCAGGGGTGCGTGGCGAAGCCCATCGTGGCGTCCGACCACCCCGCGGCGACGTGCACCAGGTTGAGGGCGCCGCTGCCGAGGCTGTGGTGGTGGCGGTACCGCACCGTCAGGTCACGCAGCAGGTCGAACGCCGCGGCCTCGCCGAGCAGGTCGAGGTCCTGCTGCACCGGGAAGCTCGTCAGCACCGTCGCGGCGTCGTCGGGGCCGGACGACGAGTGCATCGGCGCACCGTCGAGCCAGGCTCCGTCGTCGTCCGCCGCGAACACGTGGTCGGCGACCGGGTCGAAGACCACCCCCGCGACGACCTCGCCGTCGACCTCGGCCGCTATCGAGATGCACCAGTACGCGAGTCCGCGGGCGAAGTTCGCCGTGCCGTCGATCGGGTCGACGATCCACCGCACCACGGCGTCCCCGGTGGTGTCGGCGCTGCCGGTGCTGCCCGTGGTGTCGGCGCTGCCGGTGGTGTCGGCGCTGCCGGGGCCGCCGGCAGCGCTGCCGGTGCTGCCCGTGGTGTCGGCGCTGCCGGTGGTGTCGGCGCTGCCGG
>NZ_JARVRN010000018.1:0-39563 GCF_030209655.1 Curtobacterium sp. MEB011
ACGCACTCCCCGCTCGACCCACAAAAGGATTCCGCCAGAGAGGCATTCGTCTTGTTCCACCGTCAGACACATCGAATCGCTTCGATTTCTTCGGGGGATGTTGCCTGAGCGGGACCCCGTCCGGACTGCGCATCCAGGGCTTGCACCCTGTGACCGTCTCGGCCGTTCCGTTCTCCGCCTCAGCGGCAACGAGTGATTACTCTACACAGGCCCCAGGGGGCCCGCCAACCGTCCTTCCTCCCGGGCGTGTCGCACTCCGGTGAACGGGAGCTGTCCCCCGGGTTTCCGGTGATCGACGGGGTGGACGCACCCCGGGAACGACGGAAGGCACGGTGCGAACCCGCACCGTGCCTTCCGAATGAACAGACGACCAGACGACCAGACCAACTGGACCGGACCGACTGACCGGACCGACCTACTCGGCCGCGGCCAACTGCCCGCACGCCCCGTCGATCTCCTTGCCGCGGGTGTCGCGCAGGGTCGTCGGGATGCCGGCGGCGTTGAGTCGGCGGACGAACTCGTCCTGCACGTGCACCTCGGACGAGGTCCAGACGGAGCCCGGCGTCGGGTTGAGCGGGATCGGGTTGACGTGCACCCATCCCTTGCCACGCTTGTTCAGCTTCTCGGCGAGCAGGTCGGCTCGCCAGGCGTGGTCGTTCATGTCCTTGATGAGCGCGTACTCGATCGAGACACGACGGCCCGTCTTGACGTAGTAGTTGTGGGCGGCATCGATCGCCTCGTCGGCCTTCCAGCGCGAGTTCACCGGGATGAGCTCGTCGCGGAGTTCGTCGTCGGGGGCGTGCAGGGACAGCGCGAAGGTGAGCGGGATCCCTTCGTCCGCGAGCTTGATCATCGCCGGCACCAGTCCGACGGTCGACACCGTGATGCCGCGGGCACTCATGCCGAGGCCGTTCGGCTGCGGTGCGACCATCAACCGCACCGCGTCCATCACCCGCTTGTAGTTCGCGAGCGGCTCCCCCATGCCCATGAACACGATGTTCGTCACGCGTTCGGCGTCGACGCGGTCGTTGCCGCCCTTGCGGGGATCGCCCCCGAGCTCACCGGCGGCGATCGCGGCGTTGGCCCGGACGATCTGCTCGATGATCTCGGCGGTGGACATGTTGCGGGTCAGCCCGGCCTGGCCGGTGGCGCAGAACGGGCAGTTCATGCCGCACCCGGCCTGGGACGACACGCACAGCGTGATCCGGCCGGGGTACCGCATCAGGACCGACTCGACCAGGGCGCCGTCGTGCAGCTTCCAGAGGAACTTGATGGTGTCGCCGTTGTCCGTCGCGAGCCGCCGGGTCTCGGTGAGGAGCGGCGGCAGCATCCCGGCGACGAGCTGCTCCCGCTGGGCGGCGGGCAGGTCGGTCATCTTGGCCGGGTCGGACGTGTAGTGCTGGAAGTAGTGGGTCGCGAGCTGCTTGGCGCGGAACCCGGGCAGACCGAGCTCCTTGACGCGGGCCTCGCGTTCCTCGGCCGTCAGGTCGGCCAGGTGCACGGGCGGCTTGCCACGCTTCGGGGACGCGAACTGCAGGAGCGGCCGGCCGTCGGTGTCGGTGGCCTGCTTCCAGCCCTCGGTGCGCGGGCGCACCTGCGGACGAGCAGACTGCTGCTGTTCGAACGGGGTGCGGGTGTCGGAAGCCATCACTCCAGGATACGGGAGGCCCGTGATCCGTGGGGACGCCCCGTCCGGGTGGTCCTGCTGGTCACCACCAGGGCCCCAGCGCGGTCCGCCGGGTCAGCTGCCGGCCGGCAGGACGCGGGCGAAGTGGTGCGCCGCCGAGTACATCGGGACGATGTCGACGACCTCGCCCGGGTGCGGTGCCTGCAGCACGAGCCCCTGGCCGAGGTACAGGCCGACGTGGTCGTCGTCGTCGTACACGACGAGGTCGCCCGGCAACGCCTCGGACTCGGGGATCGTGGTGGCGACGGCGTCCTGCGTCGGCACGTAGTGCACGAGCTGGATCCCCACCGCCTGGTACGCGACCATCGTGAGCCCGGAGCAGTCGATGCCCTCGTGGCTCGCGCCGCCCTCGACGTACGGGTCCCCCATGTACTGCAGGGCGGTCGCCAGGATCGTGGCCCGGTCGCCGCCGGCCGACAGCGCGGCGGACAACGCGGACTGTGCCTGCGCCGTCGTCACCCCGAACCGCAGGTCGAGCGTCGGGTAGGACACGATCGTCGTGGTGGTGGTCATGCCGTCGGTCGAGACCACGGGGACCTGCACGTCGTGCGCCACCGTGAAGGTCTGGGCGTCCTGTGCCGTGGTCGTGCCGGAGCGGGTGTCGACCGGCAGCGTGTCGGCGTTCGCGGGCAGGGCGAGCGTCAGGCTCGAGGTCACGGCGATGGCGGGGGCCAGCAGGATCGCGGCGCGCTTCGCGTTCGCGGAACGACGGATGTGCCGCGGGTCGAGTGCTCGTTCGGCACGCAGGGTGGCCGTCCGGCTCAGCACCGCGCTGCCGGCCGACGACGCGACGGGGGCGGGACGCGGCTGCATCCGCACGGTCCGGGCCGGCTTCGGGTGCTCGACGAAGGTGGAACGGGCGGCTGCGGGGCCGAGGGCCGAGCGGCGTCCGCGGGGACGGGACTGCTGCGTGTCCGGCGTCAGCGGCGCGGGGTCGGCCGCGGGGTGCGTGTGCGGTCGCGCGGGGTGCGTGTGCGTCCGCGTGGGCTGACGGTCGTCGGCTGCTGCAGGCAGGGTGTGGCGTCCCATGGGTCCTTCCGGGTCGGGACCACTCGGCGGTCCGGAAAGTAACGTATTGGTCACGACGGTGTCCGCGGCTGGGCAGCGCCGGAGTGTTCCTGCAGCTGGTCACAGGAACGATCACCGCTCGCAGGCCACTCCGACGACGCGCACGGCTATTCCGGAGCCGGCGTGCGGCCGTGGGGACGGGCTCAGACCGACGCGACCCGCATGGCGGCGGCGATCCGGGCCTCCCGGTCGGCGGCCAGACGGTCGAGGCGAGCCGACAGCGCGAGGACGGACGCGTCCACCGGACTGTCCCCCGAGATGTCCCCCGAGATCGGGACACCGGCGCGGACCGCGAGTGGCAGGACGCCCGCCCAGACGGTGTGGTCCTCGCCGTCGGCCGGGTCCTCGCCGACCCCGTGGGCACGGACCTTGACGCTCGCGCGGTCGAGGGGCAGCTGGAGGACCTGGGTGGCGCGGACCTCCTTCGCGGTCATCTCGCGCACCTCGGCTCGGCGACCCGGCATGAGGTGGTCGGCCACCTGCCAGAGCGCTTCGGCACGCAGGTCGGTCGGGACGACGGTGGCGCGGCCGGCGATCATCGCGCTGCGGTAGTTCGCGGAGCTGTCGTTGGTGGAGCGGGCGAACACCAGGCCGTCCAGGTGGGTGACGGTCGCGGCCACCGGGACACCCTCGGCCCCGGCGTCGAGGAACAGGCCGCCTCCGGTCGAGCCGTGCAGCAGCATGACCGGGCCGTCGCCGAGGTCCCCGACGGCGCAGAGGAAGGGCAGGACCACGGGGTGGCCGCCGCGGACGATGCCGACGTGCGCGACGTGGGCCTCGGCGAGGATCGCGTCGAGGACTCCCGGGTCGTCGGACTGGCGGTCGCGCAGGCGGCGGACGCGGAGCGAGGGACCGTCGGCGGCGGGTTCCGTGGGGTGCGGCTGGGCGTTCGGGGTGGGCATGCGCTCACGCTAGGGTCGCCAGTGGTCCGATGCGTGGACCAGTTCGGAGCGATCATGGTGGACCAGTCGAGCAAGGTGTCGGGTGTCGTGGCCCGGGTCCGTGCGATGGTGCACGACGGCACCCTGCGCGAGGGCGATCCACTGCCGTCGACGCGTGCGCTGGCGGCAGAGCTCGGGGTGGCGCGCGGCACCGTCGTCGCGGCGTACGAACAACTCGACGGCGAGGGGTACCTGCGCACGCGGCACGGTGCGGTGGCCCGGGTCGCGGCGGACGTGCACGGCCGGACGCCGGGTGGGTCGGTGGCGGGCGGCGCCGGGCCCGGCTCGCCCGTCGCCTTCGCCGCCGACGCCGTCCTGGCCGATCCGTCGCCCGCGGTGCGCATCGACTGCCGGCCGGGCATCCCCGCCGTGACCGCGATCCCCCAGCGGGACTGGCGGGCCGCCTGGCGCGCAGCGGCGTCGGCACCACTCCGGAACGCGATCGCGGAGCCGCTCGGCTCCCCCGAGCTGCGGGCACAGGTCGTCGCCCAGCTCGGCCTGACCCGCGGGTTCACGACGACGGTCGACCGGGTGCTCGTGACCGCGGGGACCTCGGAGGCGCTGTCGCTGATCACCGAGGCGCTGCGGAGCCTGCTGGGTCGTCCACCCGTCTTCGGCGTCGAGGACCCCGGCTACCGCACCGGGCACCGGGCGATCACGAGCGCGGGCGGGACCCTCGTCGCCGTCCCGGTCGGGGAGGACGGCCTCGACCTCGACGCGCTCGAGGCTGCGGGGCCGGTCGACGCGGTGCTGGTCAGTCCGACCCACCAGTACCCGCTCGGCTCGGTGATGCCGGTGGCCCGGCGCCGTCGGCTGCTCGCCTGGGCGGCTGCGACCGGCACGGTGGTGGTCGAGGACGACTACGACTCGGAGTTCCGGCATCGCGGGACGCCCGCGCCCGCGCTGGCCGCACTCGACGCCGAGGGCGTGGTGCTGCACGTCGGCGGGTTCTCGAAGACGCTCGACCCGCGACTGCGGTGCGCCTGGGTCGTCCTGCCCTCCGCAGCAGGTGCCGGGATCGGTGTGGCGGTGGCGGAGGCGGTGCTGTCGGCGCGGCGTGCACGCGGCGCGGTGGTCGCCGAGCCGGTGCAGGCGGCACTGGCCCACCTGCTGCGCACGGGTGCGCTGCGGCGGCACCTGGGTCGGGTGCGCCGCGACTACGCGCATCGCCGAGCCCGGATCGCGGCCCGGCTCGACGACGTCACCGGACTGGAGGCCCGTGCCCTGAACGGCGGACTGCACGCGGTGGTCACGTGGTCGGGTCCGACCACCGGGGCCGACGTCGCCGAGCGGATGGCGGACGCCGGGGTACGAGTGGCGACGCTCGAGGAGTACGGGCTCGCGCCCGGCAGCGCACCGGCGGGCATCGTGTTCGGCTACGGCGCCGTCACGCTGCCGGAACTCGACCGGGCGCTCGACGCGCTGGTGGAGTCCGTCGCGCACGGCTGACCGGTCGCCCGCCCGCACGCACGGCCACGCGGGGTCAGCGGGACTCGGCGATGCCGTTCTTCCGGGCGTTCACGAGGTCTGCGAGCGACGGTTCGCCGACGTCGCCGGGCAGTGCGTGCCCGCGGCGTGCGGCCTTGCGGACCTGTCGGTAGGTGGTGACGCGCAGAGGGTCCACCCCGTCGGCGGACTCGTAGTTCGACGGGGTGCTGGTGGTGGTCGAATCGGTCATCGCGACGGACGGTACGCGTGCCGGAGCCCGCTGGAACCGCGCCTGCGTTCCGCGGCCAAACGGCGTCCGAGCAGGGTCTCGAGGGGCGGGTGACCCCTGGTGCCGAGCGGTATTGTTCGCATAGAATGCGAACATGTTGATCACCGTCGACCCGGGGGCCCGCGCGACCCTGGCGGAACAGGTCGCCACCCAGATCCGCCACGCGATCGCCCGCGGCGAGCTCCGGAACGGCGAGCGACTGCCCGCAGCGCGCGACCTCGCGGCCTCGGTCGACGTCAACATGCACACTGTCCTGCGTGCCTACGCGCTGCTGCAGGACGACGGACTGATCGAGTTGCGGCGTGGCCGCGGTGCGACGGTCCTGCGGTCGGGCAACGCCTCGTTCGACCGGTTGCGCACGCTCGTCGACGAGCTGCGCGACCAGGCGGACACCCTCGGCGTCCCGCTCGACGACCTGTTCACGATGATCAAGGGGGCACGATGACGACACGACCGATGACCACGGGCACACGGCTGGCGGTGGTGGCACCAGGGCTCCTGGTCGCGGTGGGACTGGTGCTCACCGCGGTCCTCGCGGTGCCCGCCATGCCGTCACGGATCGCGATCCACTTCCGGACGGACGGCACAGCGGACGGCTGGGGCTCCCCCTGGACGGCGTTCTGGGTCACCCTGGCGGTGGCGCTCGTGGCCGTCGGGCTCGCGATGGGCGCGCTGCGGTGGCACGACAAGCGGACCGCGGCCACCGTGCTGCTCGTCGCGAACCTGCTGGCCGGGACCCTCGGGTCGGCCTGGGTCCTGCTGGCCTGGACGAACACGGCCGGCGACGGCACCCTGTCCCCGTGGTGGACGATGCCGTTCCTGCTCGTCGCCGTGGTGGTCGCCGCTGTCCCCGTCCTCGCACTGTTCCGGGTCGCTGCCCCCGTGCCGGCGTACGACGTCGCACCCCTGACCGTCGGGCCCGACACCCGGGTGGCCTGGCGTGCACGCGTCGGCAGCCGGTGGTTCGCGCTGCTCGGGGCGCTCGTCGTGCTGCTCGGCGTCGGGACCGCGGTCTGGACGGTGTCGGCGGGCGTGACCACGGCGGTCGTGTCCGGTCTGGCCATGGTGCTCGCGGGGCTCGCCGTGCTGGTGCTGGCGCGGGTGGAGCTCACGGTCGACCGACGGGGCATGCGGCTCACGTCCACGTGGACGAGGATCCCGCTCATGCGGGTGCCGTTGGAGCGCATCGAGTCGTGCGGCTGGGAGCAGGTGTCCCCCGGGCAGTGGGGTGGCTGGGGCTACCGGATCTCGGGCCGCGGCGTCGCCTACGTCGTGCGGTCCGGGCCGGGGCTGGTCGCACGGCTCCGCGGCGGGCAGGCGCGGATGGTGACCGTGCCCGACGCTGCGGGCGGCGCCGCAGCGCTGGGCGCACTGCTCGCCGGGCGCGAGACGGTCTGACGGGGCCGGACCGGGCCTCCAGGGCGGCTGGCGAGGAGCAGCCGTGGCGGCACGGGGAACGCCCCGCCGGAAGGGGGTCGGCGGGGCGTTCCGGTCCGTGGGGACCGCGGGTGATCAGCGCCGGACGGCGTCGATCTTCAGCATCTTCGCGATGACCGAGTCGAGCTCGCTGTCGTCGAAGACCTGCTTCCAGTCCTCCTTGATGAGCTTCTCGCGGCCGTAGCCCATCGCGATGTGGCAGGCGTCGGAGAACGGGTTCGAGCCGCGCAGGCCGTTCGTCAGCGCGATCCAGGTGTGGCCGTGGAGCATGGCGCGGGCGGCCTCGTGGGGCACGCCGACACCGGTGACCGTTTCTTCGAGGGCGTCGTTGAGGAAGTCGCCGATCATGCAGGCGATGGTCTCGACCAGGGTCGGCTCGAGCACGGCGAGCTGCTTCACCGTCACCCAGTGCACCTGGATGACGGGCGCGTACATGGTGGTGATGACGGCCTCGGCGACGGCCTTGGCGCGCTCGTCCTGGTCGCCGAGCGACTCCGACGCGTCGAAGGCCGCGATCACCTCCTGCGGGGCGGCGATGCCACCGAAGGTGTCGTCCCACTCGGCCTTGGTGGTGCGCTCGAGGAACACCGACGGGTGGCACGGGTGCGCCACGGCGTAGTGGACGTCCTCGCGCTTGGCGAGCAGTCCGGCGTAGGCGGCGGCGGGGTCGAGCGTCAGGATCGTGGCGCCGGGCTGCATGACGGGGACGAGCTGCTCGGAGACGGTGCCGAGCAGGACGTCGGGCACGGCGAGGATGACGACGTCGGCGGCCTTCGCGGCGTCGAGGCTGTCGGTGATCTCGCGGCCGAGGGCCCGGATGCGCTCCTGGCCGGCGGGCGAGGCCTCGCTGTACAGGGTCGTGTACTCGCTCTTCGCGAAGTTGTTCGAGACGCGGGTGCCCATCTTGCCGCCGGCACCGATCACGGCGACGGTGACGTCGGCCGTGCCGGATCCGGCAGCGACGGTGTGGGGGGTGGTGACGGTGTCGGTCATGATTCCTTGCTCCTGATGTACTCGATGGTGTGTTCGGTCCACGCCGCCTCGATGCGCGTGGTGGTCTGTGCGGGGGTCTCCCCCGGCAGGGGTTCGGCGCCGGCGTGCTCGTCCTGCCACGGCAGCCAGAACTCGATGACGCGGTTGATCCCCCGGGCGTCGGGCTCGATCGCGGCGCGGACGGCGTCGTGGTCGAGCAGTCCGGTACCGGTGCGGACGCCGGTGTACTGGAACCCGACCCAGCCCGGTGAGCGGGTGAAGGCTGCGTCCTTCACGTGCCAGTTGACGACGTGCGGGGCGGTCATCGTCACGACGTCGGCCGGGTGTTCGAGCCGGGCGACGGTGTTCGCCGGGTCGAGGCAGATGCCGAGGTGGTCGGAGCCGATCGCTTCGACGACGGCGACGAGGTCGGCGGTGGCGACGACCTCGTAGGTCTCCAGCGCGAGGGTCACGCCCGCGCGCTCGTAGGCGGGGAGCGCCTGCCGCAGGCGTCGTCCGGTCTCGGCCGCGTCGGGCTGGTCGTCGCCGCTCGTCCACATGCTCCGGACGAGGGTCGCGCCGAGCTGCTGCGCGACGTGCAGGTACCGGGCCAGGTGCTCCGGCCGGGTGCCACGGGTGCCGACCTCGAGTGTGATACCGAGGTCGGTGGCCAGGGACCGGATCGACGCCAGGCGCGCATCGGTCGCGGTGTCGAGCGGCAGGTGGTCGCAGATCTGGAACAGGTCGACGCCGTCGTGGCTCGCGGCGTCGCGCAGGGCGTCGTCGAGGGACATCGGCGACGGCACGCGGTCGGACATGCGCCAGAAGTAGGCGTAGGTGGAGAGGCCGAGCAGGGAGGTCACGCCGGTGCTCCGTCCTGCGTCGCGGCCAGCGCCTCGGCTTCGTCGAGGATCGTGCGGATCGCCTCGGGGTCGTGGGCGAAGCGGCCGAGGAACAGGCCGCCGATGCGTCCGGCACCGCGGGTCAGCAGGCCCGGACCGGCACTGCCGCCGTAGATCGCGACCGAGCCGGCGAGCTCCGGCCGGGTCGCCAGGTGCTGCTCGATCCCACCGAGCACCGCGACGATGTGCTCGTCGGGTGCGGGCTGCGGGGCACCGATCGCCCACACCGGCTCGTACGCGGCGATGAGCGGTCCGGCGAGACCGTCGGCGGTGGCCGTGGTGGTGAACCGGTCGAGCTGCGCGGTGACCTCGGCGATCGCGGCTGCGGGGTCGTCGTCGGCGGCGCGCGCGGTCTCACCGATGCAGATCAGGGGCCGCAGGTGGTTGCGGAACGCCGCGTGCACCTTCCCCGCGATCTCGTCGTCCGTCTCGTGGAACAGGGAGCGGCGCTCGGCGTGTGCGATCTCGACGAGGTCGACACCGATCTCCCGGAGCTCCACGCCGGAGACCTCGCCGGTGAACGCGCCCTCGTCCGCCCACGCCAGGTCCTGCGCGCCGAGCGTCACGGGGGCGTCCCCGATCACCGCACGCACCGGCACGAGCGACGGGAACGTCGGCACCACGAAGAGCTCGACCGCGCCGGAGCGCACCGCCGGGTGGCTCCGGGCGATGTCGGCCACGGCGGCCGCCCACTCGAGCGTCCGGGCGTGCGAGAAGTACATCTTGAGCGACACCCCGATCGTCACGGGGGCGGCCGCCGCGGTCGCGGGCATCAGGCGTCGGTCCCCACCGGTGCGGAGCCGTCGTAGGCGCAGATGGCCTGGACCTTCGACGCGCTCGCGCTGGTCTGGTCGAAGGTGTAGCCGAGCCACTCCTTCGCCATCCGGCGCGCGACCTCGACCCCGACGACGCGCTGCCCCATGCAGAGGACCTGGGCGTCGTTCGACAGGATCGAGCGCTCGACCGAGAACGAGTCGTGCGCGGTCACGGCGCGGATGCCGGGGACCTTGTTCGCCGCGATCGCGACTCCGAGGCCGGTGCCGCAGACCAGGATCGCGCGGTCGGCCTCGCCGTTCGCCACCAGACGGGCGGCGTCGACGGCGACGTGCGGGTAGGCCGTGTGGCCGTCGGCGTCCACGCCCACGTCGACCACGGAGGCCACGCGGGGGTCCTTCGCCAGGTCGGCCTTGATGGCCTCCTTGTGGTCGAAGCCGGCGTCGTCCGAACCGACGACGATGCGGAACTGCTGCTCACTCATGCGGGTGTGCCTTTCGTGGTGGGGGTCAGGCGGGGACGGCGATGGTCGAGCGGACCGCGGCGGTGATCAGCGCGAACGAGACCGCGCCGGCGTCCGGGGTGCCGACGGCGTCCGCACCGTGGGTGCGTGCACGGCCCATCCGGGGCAACAGGTCGGCCGTGGCGTCGGCCGCGGTCTGCGCTGCGGCCGAGGCGGCCGACCAGGCGTCGACGAGTTCGTCGCCGGCGTCGACCCGGGCGGAGAAGACCTGGTCGAACGGCACGAGTGCGTCGACCATGGTCTTGTCGCCGGGGACGGCCCCGAAGGCCAGGACGGCCTCGGTGGCGGCGTGCACCGCGCTCTGGACGGTGGCGGATGTCGGACGGGACTCGTCCCCGAGGACGCGACCCATGGCCTCCAGGGCAGCACCCCAGATCGCACCGGACGTGCCGCCGGCCTTGTCGGACCAGGCATCACCGGCGATCGCGAGGACCGAACCGGCGCCGGCGCCACGGGCGGCGGCGTCCTGTGCCGCACGGTCGGCGGCGGTGGAGCCGCGCTGCATGCCGATGCCGTGGTCGCCGTCGCCGGCGACGGCGTCGATGCGGCCGAGCTCGTCGGCGTGGTCGTCGATCGTGGCGCGGATCGCGGAGACGGCGCCCGCGACGCGGACTGCTGCGGCCCGGGACTCCTCGGTGCCGGGCGTCACGGGCACCACCACGCCGGCTTCGAGCACCTCGGCCGGCAGCGGCTGCTGCGGGACGGCGCCGCCCTTGCGGTACGCGGGGGCGTCGGCGGGGGCGGCCCAGAGCTGCTCGAGTTCGTCGTCGAGCCAGAACAGGGTGAGCGAGACGCCCGCCATGTCGAAGCTGGTGACGAGTTCGCCGACCTCGGGCTCGACGACGACGATGCCGGCCTCGGTGAGCTTCCGCTGGACGGCACCGAAGACGACGAAGAGTTCCTCGTACTTGACGGAGCCGAGGCCGTTGAGGATCGGGACGGCGCGCGCACCGTCCGCGGTGACGCCGGACGGCAGCTCGGTGAGCAGCTCGTCGACGAGCAGGTCGGCCAGGCCGTCCGCGGTGGGGACGTCGGCCTCGGCGATGCCGCGTTCGCCGTGGATGCCCATGCCGATGGCCATCCGGCCCTCGGGGACGGTGAAGAGCGGTTCGTCGGCGCCGGGCAGGGAGCAGCCGGAGAAGGCGACACCGAAGCTGCGCGTGCGGTCGTTGGCGCGGGTCGCGATCGCGGTGACCGCGTCGAGGTCGTCGCCACGTTCCGCGGCCGCGCCGGCCACCTTGAACACGCAGAGGTCACCCGCGATGCCGCGGCGCTGGTGCGCCTGGTCGGCGGGCGCCGAGGCGATGTCGTCGGTCACGCGGACCGTGCGGACGTCGATGCCCTGTGCCTCGAGCGCCCGTGCCGCGGCGTCGAAGTTGAGGACGTCGCCGGCGTAGTTGCCGTAGCTCAGCAGTACGCCGCCGCCGTGCTCGGACGCCTTCGCCACGGCGGTGACCTGCTGGGCGCTGGGGCTGGCGAACAGGTTGCCCATCGCGGCACCGGCAGCCAGGCCGTGCCCGACGAGGCCGCCGAAGGCCGGGTAGTGGCCGGAGCCACCGCCGACGACGAGCGCGACGGTCCCCTCGGGGCTGGTGGTGGAGCGGGCGACGCCGCCGTGCACCCTGCGGACCCGGGCGCGGTTGGCGGCAACGAAGCCGTCGACCATCTCGTCGGCGAAGTCCGCCGGGTCGTTGAACAGGCGGGTCATGCGCCGGCCTCCTTCGCGATGGCGGTCGGTCCGTCCGTGGCCGCGGCTGCGGTCTCGGCTCCGGTCGCGGCGGCGGCGGCGGCCGCTTCGTTGCGCTTGGTGTTCCGGCCGAGGACGAACATCAGCACGCTCGACAGCACCATGAAGAACCCGACGATGAACATCGGCACCTGGTACCCGCCGGTCCACTCGCTGACCGCGCCCGTGATGTACGGGGCGGCGAACCCACCGAGGTTGCCCACGGTGTTGATGAGGGCGACCCCCGCGGCTGCGGCGGCACCGGTCAGGAACTGCGTCGGAACCGTCCAGAAGTTCGGCAGGGCCGCGAAGATCGCACACGCGGTGATCGCGATGACGGCGACGGTGGCCGCCGGGCTGTTCATGTACAGCGCGACCGGGATCGTCAGACCGCCGACCAGGGCCGGGACGGCGATGTGCCAGACCCGGACGCCACGACGGAAGGCGTCACGCGACCAGAAGTACAGGACGACCGCGGCCGGCACGTACGGGATGGCCGTGATGAGGCCCTTCTGGAACAGGTCGAACGTGGTGCCGAACTGCTCCTGGAAGCCGTCGATGATCGTCGGCAGGAAGAAGCTGAGTGCGTAGAGGCCGTAGATGAAGCCGAAGTACACGGCGGCGAGCATCCAGACGCGGCCGGAGCCGAAGGCCGCACGCAGGCCGCCCTTGCCGTGACCGTCGCCGCCGCCCTTCGCCGCGCTCTCGGCAGCGAGCGTCGTCTCCAGCCAGACCTTCTCGTCCTCGTCGAGCCACTTCGCCTGCGACGGCTTGTCCTTGAGCACGAAGAGGCACAGGACGCCGACGATGATCGCCGGGATCGAGACGCAGAGGAACATGAAGCGCCAGCCGGCCAGGCCGCCGAGGATCCCCTCGTGGGTCATCAGCCAGCCGGCGAGCGGGGAACCGATGACGCTCGTGAGCGGCTGGGCCAGGTAGAACAGCGCGAGCATCTTGCCGCGGTGGCGAGCCGGGACCCACGTCGACAGGAACAGGATCGCGCCGGGGAAGAACCCCGCCTCGGCGATGCCGAGCAGGAAGCGCAGACCGACGAGCTGCGGGTAGTTCTGCACCCACGTGAAGAGCAGGGACACGATGCCCCACGTGATCATGATGCGGGCGAGCCAGATCCGGGCGCCGAACTTGTGCAGCGCGAGGTTGGACGGCACCTCGAGCACGAGGTAGCCGATGAAGAACACACCGGACGCGAAGCCGAACTGGGCGGCGGTCAGGCCGAGGTCGGCCTCCATGCCGTTGGGGGCGGCGAAGGAGATCGCGGTGCGGTCGAGGAAGTTGATGAAGAACATCAGTGCCACGAACGGCACGATGCGGATCGCGATCTTGCGGATGGCCGTCTTCTCGACGACCGAGGTGGGGATGCCTCGTGTGGCGGGGATGTCCACGATGACTCCTGCTCGGTGGGGGTGGTACGACTCCGCCCGGCTGCTGCGCCGGGTTGCCCGGTCGGCTGCGTCGGGGTGGTCCGGGCTGCTGCGCGGATCGGGAGCGGGCGCATCGGTGCGCCTGATCCAGTGTGCGTCGCGCTCGTTCAACTTGTCAACCGGTTGACCATTTCGCGCGTCGGCTCGGACGAGGCCGCCCGCCCGGCGCGCTGGCTCCGCTCCCGCCGCAACCGGTTGACCGACCGGTACGCTCACTGCATGCCCGCGTTCAGCCCGGACGACCCCCTCAACATCCGACTCGAACTCGAGTCCGTGCCCGTCGGGTCACCCGCCTCGGTGGTCGCCCGACAGCTCGTCTCGCTGCTCACCGCCGGCGAGCTGGCCCCCGGGTCGCGGCTGCCGGCGGAGCGGGTCCTGTCCGAGCGGCTCGGCGTGGGTCGCTCGGCCGTCCGCGAGGCCCTCGCCGCCCTCGAGATCCTGGGCATCGTGCAGATCCGCCCCGGTTCGGGCACGTACCTGCGCGGCGGCACCTCGGACCTGCTGCCGACGACCCTGTCGTGGGGTCTGATGCTCGCCTCGAACCGCACCCGCGAACTGCTCGAGATCCGGTCCTCGCTGGAGCGCACGGCCGCGATCCTCGCCGCGCAGCGCGCCACCGACGAGCAGATCACCGAGCTCGGCGAGTACCTGGTCCGGCAGGAGGCGACGCTCGACGACCCGCAGGCCTTCATCGACGCCGACGTCCGCTTCCACGTCCTGCTGGCACGGGCGTCCGGCAACGACGTGCTCGCCGACCTGCTGCAGAGTCTGCGCTCCATGCTGAGCGTTTGGGTCGCGCGCCGCGTGCAGACCCGGCAGGCGACCGAGGCCGCGTTCCACGAGCACCGCGCCGTCTTCGAGGCGTTGCGCGCCCGCGACGTGCCCGCCGTGCAGCGCGCGATGGACGAGCACATGGCCACGGCGAGCGCCCGCATCGAGCACGCCGAGCCGCTGCCCGCCGACGAGTAGGGCTCGTGCGCGGTCGCGCGCGCTCGCGCTCGCGGTCGCGCTCGCTTCGTGAGCAGGAATGGTCGGGTCCGTCGAGCCGACCCGACGTCCTGTGCTCACGATCAGGGCGGACGGGAGGCCCGGGGCGCGCCCGCCCCGCACCGTGCGGGGGCAGCGCCCGCCTCAGCGCGGGAGCGGGACCGCTTCGGCGAAGGACGCCACGACGCGGGCGACGACCTCGGCGGGCGGGGTGTCCCAGATCGCCTGGTTGAAGAGCTCGACCTCGACGTCGCCGGAGTAGCCGGCACCCATCACCGCATCGGTCACCGGCCCGAAGTCGACGTGCCCGTCGCCCGGGTAGCCGCGTGAGAGCAGCGGGTCGGCCGCGATCGGGGTGGTCCAGTCGCACACCTGGTACGACGCGATCCGGCGGGCGGCACCGGCCCGGGCGATCGAGGCCGCGAGCGCCGGGTCCCACCAGACGTGGAAGGTGTCGACGACGACCCCCACGGCCGCTGCCGGGAACGGGGCCGCCAGGTCGAGGGCCTGCGCGAGCGTCGACACCACGGCGCGGTCGGCGGCGTACATCGGGTGCAGGGGTTCGACGGCGAGCTGCACGCCGGTGCCGAGCGCGTGCGGCACGAGGGCGGCGAGGGCGTCCGCCACCCGCGCACGCGCACCGCCGAGGTCGCGCGAGCCCGCTGGCAGGCCGCCCGCGACGAGCACGAGGACGGGCGCCGACCCCGGAGCACCCGCGGCGGCCAGGGCGGCGGTCTCGTCGATCGCCCGGCGGTTGTCGTCGAGTGCCCGCTGGCGTGCGGTCCCCTCGGGCAGGGTGAAGAACCCGCCACGGCAGTGCGACGACACCCTGAGTCCGGAGTCGGCCACCCGGCGCACGGCCTCGGCGAGCCCGAGCTCGGCGACGGGTTCGCGCCAGGTGCCGATCGCCCCGACCCCGGCACGGCGGACGGTGTCGAGCGCCTCGGGCAGGGTCGCGTACTTGATCGTCGCCTGGTTGACGGACAGCCGCGGGTGCGGCGCGGGCGACCCCGGCGCCACCGGCACGGGTGCACCGACCTGCGCGGCCGTGCCGGACGGCGTGCTCACGCGACCACCCCGGCTGCGGTGCGGTCGACGGCGGGTGGGGCGGGCCTCCCGGCGGTCGTCGCCACCCCGTTGACCGCGAGCAGGGCGTGCCAGCGCGCGGCGGCGAGGTCCGGGGCCTGCAGGGCGCCGCAGGCGTTCGCGAGCCGGACCGTCTCGGACAGGTGCGACAGCGAGCGGCCGGCGTGCTGGCCACCGACCATGGCGAAGGCCGGCTGGTGCCCGTTCAGCCAGGCGAGGAACGCGATGCCGGTCTTGTAGTGCCAGGTGGGGGTGCTGAAGAGGTGTCGGGACAGGGCCTCGGTCGGTCCGAGCAGCGAGCGGTAGGCAGCCTCGTCGGGCAGGGCACGCACGGCGGCCGAGGCGAGCGGTGCGATCGCGGCGAACGCCCCGAGCAGCGCGTCGGAGTGCACGCCGTCGCGGTCCGCGATCAGGTCGACGTAGTGGAAGTCGTCACCCGTGAACATCCGGGCGGTCTCGGGCAGCCGGGCGCGGAGTGCCACCTCGGCCGTCGCGTCGAGCAGGCTCATCTTGATGCCGGAGATCCCCGGCCCGGCGTCGCGCATGATGTCGAGCACCGTGTCGGGGCCCCGGTGCCCGCCGAAGTACCCGGCGAGGGCGGGGTCGAACGCCTCCCCCAGCCAGTGCAGGACGACGGGGGCGCTCGCCCGCTCGACGACCCGACGGTAGACGCGGCGGTAGGTGTCCGGATCGTCCAGCGCGAGTCGTGCCAGGTGGCGGCTGGCCATCAGGACCACGCCCGCCCCGGCGTCCTCGGCGTGGTGGAGCTGCCGGGCGTAGGCGTCGACGACCTGCTGCTCGGTGACGGGTTCGTCGGGCAGGTCGTCGGTGTTCACGCCGACGACGATGCGACCGCCGACCGACTGCGCCTCGCGGGCGGAGCGCGTCACGAGCTCGCGGGTCACCGCCGGGTCCAGTCCCATGTTCCGTTGCGCGGTGTCCATCGCGTCCGCCACACCCAGCCCCCACGACCACAGGTGGTGGCGGAACGCCAGGGTGGCGTCCCAGTCGAGGTCGGCCGGGGCTCCGGGGGTGTTGTCGGCCGCGACACGCGGGACGACGTGGGCGGCCGCGTAGACGATGCGCTCGGTGAGCGGTGCCGCGGGCACGGCAGTGGCGTCGACGGCCGGTGCGCCCAGCGGCGTCCGGCTCGTGGTGCCGTCGGGCGCCAGCAGGGTCAGGTCCGTCATGCGGACGCCCCGACGGTCTCGGTGCGCTGGGCGACCTCCGGCGTCTCGACCGGGAGGCGCGGATCGGCCCCGGCGGGCAGGGTCAGCTCCGGCAGGTCCACACGCCGGCCCTCGGCGCTGGAACGCAGACCGGCTTCCGCCAGCGCCACGCCGCGGGCACCGGACAGCAGGTCGTAGGGGTGCGGGCGCCCGGCGACGAGGTCTTGCAGGAAGTCCTCCCACTGGGCGCGGAACCCGTTGCCGTAGACCTCGTTGTCGGGGACCTCGAGCCACTGGCTGCGGTAGTCGGCGTCGTCGCGCAGATCGGGGTTCCAGACGGGCTTCGGCGTCGCCGTGCGGGGCTGGATCCGGCACCCGAACAAGCCCACCACCGCGCTGCCGTCGGTGCCGTCGACCTGGAACTCGACGAGCTCGTCGCGGTCAACGCGGACCGCCCAGCTCGAGTTGATCTGCGCCGTGACGCCGCCGGCCAGGTCGAACACGCCGTACGCGGCGTCGTCGGCGGTCGCCGGGTAGGGCACGCCCTGCTCGTCGGTGCGCTGCTCGATGTGCGTGACCGCCCGGGCGTAGACGGACTCGACGCGGCCGAACAGCTGCTCGAGCACGTAGTTCCAGTGTGGGAACATGTCGACGACGATGCCGCCACCGTCCTGCCGGCGGTAGTTCCAGCTCGGGCGCTGCGCCGACTGCCAGTCCCCCTCGAACACCCAGTACCCGAACTCGCCGCGGACGCTCAGCACCCGGCCGAAGAACCCGGAGTCGAGCAGGCGACGGAGCTTCCGCAGCCCGGGCAGGTAGAGCTTGTCGTGCACGACGCCGTTCGGGACGCCGGCCTCGGCCGCGAGCCGGGCGAGTTCGAGGGCCTCGGCGGAGGTCTCGGCCGTCGGCTTCTCGGTGTAGACGGCCTTGCCGGCGGCGATCGCGCGGCGCAGCGCGTCGGCACGGGCACTCGTCACGGCGAAGTCGGCGAAGACGTGCCAACGGGGATCCGCCAGGGCGGCGTCGAGGTCGGTGGTCCAGTGCTGCAGGCCGTGCCGGGTCGCGATCTCCTGGAGCGTGGTTGCGTTCCGACCGACGAGCATCGGTTCGAGCTGCACGCGCGTGCCGTCGGGCAGCAGCAGGCCGCCGTCATCGCGGATCGCCAGGATCGACCTGACCAGGTGCTGCCGGTAGCCCATGCGCCCGGTGACGCCGTTCATGATGATGCCGATGGTGCGCGTGGTGGTCAACGCGTGCTCCCTTGCTCGCTGTGGCCCGCTCTCCGTCGTCGTGGAAAGCGCTTGCCGGAACCGTACACCACGGGGTGCGCGGTGGCGAGGTCAGCGGGCGGTGCTGGCGCGCAGGACGACCTCGCCGTCGACGGCACCGTCGGCTTCGAGCCCGAGCGCACGGCGGACGGCCCGCTCGCCGATCTCCTCGAGCGGCAGCCGCACCGTGCTGAGCGCCGGCACGACGTCGGCGAGCATCCGCACGTCGTCGAACCCCGCGACGCCGACGTCCACCCCGGGCACGAGCCCGCGCTCCCGGATCGCCGCGACCGCCCCGACGGCCATCAGGTCGGTGACCGCGAAGACGCACCGGGGCACCGCGGCCCCACCCTCGGCAGCTCGGTCCAGCAGCGACACCATCGCCCGGTACCCGCCGTCGCGCGTGAACTCGGAGGGCACCACGTCGTCGTCGGGCACGCGCAGACCGTGGGCCGCGAGGCCGGCGACGAACCCCTCGACCCGGGCGTGCGCGGTGACGAGGTCCGGGTCCCCGGCGAGCACGGCGAACGAGTCGTGCCCCTGTTCGACCAGTGCCCCGGCGAGCGCCGCGGCCCCGCCGAGGTTGCGGATCACGACGCCGTGCACGCCCGGGACGCCCGCTGCGGCTCCGTCCAGGTCGGACACGAGCGCCGACACCCCCGCCCCCGCGGCGACGAGGCCACCGACCGCCGCCGCGACTTCGGACGGGCCGGAGCCCGTCGCGGATCCGGAGCCGATCCCGAGCCGACGGCTGACCGCCAGCACGACGGCTCGCGGGCGGAGTCCGGCGACCACGTCGAGCACCGCCACTTCGCGCGACGGGTCGCCGCCGGTGGAGGTGATCGTGACGACGAGCCCGGCGTCGTCGGCGGCGCGGATCGCGCCGGCGGCGATCGCGGCGAAGTACGGGTCGGCGATGTCGCCGACGACGAGCGCCAGGGTCGTGGTCGACCCCCGAGCGACGGCCTGCGCCTGCACGTTGGCGGTGTAGCGCAGGGCCCGGGCGGCGGCGCGCACCCGGTCCACCGACTCCTGCCGGACCTTGCGGGTGCTGCCGTTGAGTGCCCGCGAGGCGGTCGCGAGCGACACCCCTGCCCGCTCGGCCACGTCGGCCAGGGTGACGGTGCCTCGCTCGGGCATGTCGTGCCTCCAGTCAGGGTCCGCGCCGTGCGCGGCCTGTGGCGAGGATAGCGATTTCCCGCCGACCAGGGCGGGGTTCCGAGCGGCCGGTCACGCCGTCGAGACCACAGGTCACGTTGTCAGAACAACCCTCAGGAAAGCGCTTGCCAGAACGGCGGGGGTCGTGTAGACCTGGGGTCCTCGGCCGAGACACCCCGAACGCTCGCCCACGGCACATGCACGTGGTCCCGAACGAAAGCAGTGACGATGAAGTCATCCAAGAGAATGCTCGCACTCGCCGGCGGGATCGCCGCGCTCGCGCTCCTGAGCGGCTGCGCCTCCGGCGGGTCCGGGGACGGCGGCAAGGTGGACGAGCTGACCTTCTGGCTCTCCACCTCGTCCGCGCAGGAGAAGGGCTACCAGGACCTCGCGACCGCCTACGAGAAGCAGACCGGCGTCGCGGTGAAGATCGTGAACCTGCCGTACGACGGCCTGCAGACCAAGCTGCGCGAGTCGGCGCAGGCGAACTCGCTGCCCGACGTGGTGCGGGCCGCGGGCATCGACCCGATCTGGAGCGGCAAGACCGTCGACCTCGCCTCGATCGTCAGCGACAAGGCGAACGGGATCGACCAGGACCTCATCGCGAAGGACAAGGACGGCAAGGTCACCTCGATCCCGTCCGACGTCACCGCGGCCGGACTGTTCGTGAACAAGTCGCTGTTCGACAAGGCCGGCGTCGCGTACCCGACCGACCCCGCGAAGGCGTGGACGTGGAGCGAGTTCCTCGACGCCGCCGACAAGGTGAAGGCCGACACCGGCGCCAAGTACGACCTGGTCTTCGACTCGTCGCCGTCGCGCCTGCGGGCCTACATGTTCACCAAGGGCACCGACTTCATGCAGCAGGAGAAGGACGGTTCCTTCCCCACCGACGCGAAGACCGTCGACGCCCTGCAGGACTTCGCCGACATGAACGACGACTCGGTCATGCCGAAGTCGGTGTGGACGAGCGGCCAGGACCCGAACGCCCTGTTCAAGAGCGGCCAGGTCGTGGCGTACTTCTCCGGTGTCTGGCAGTCGTCGGACTTCGCGTCGAACATCACCGACTTCGACTGGGCCAGCGCCGCCACCCCGGCCGACCCGACCCACGCCACCGAGATCAACTACGGCGGCAACATCGTCGGGTTCGAGAACTCCGACACCCGCGGCGCCGCGGCGAAGAAGTTCATCGACTACATGTACGACCCGACGAACTACGCGAAGCTCGTGACCACCAACGGGTTCCTGCCGGTCGAGTCCGGGCTGGACATCACCTACCCCTTCACGTCGCAGGCAGCAAAGGACTCCTTCGCGCTGTACCAGAAGGAGATCGAGGCGGCCGACCCGATCTCGAGCTCGTACGCCAAGGCAGCGTCGGAGTGGGCGGTCGAGGGCAAGGAGATCGGCACCGACCCGACCACGGCCGAGGTCGGCAAGCTCATCAACGGGCAGCAGTCGGCCAAGGAGACGCTCGACACGATCACGAAGTACTACGAGGAGCACGTGGGGTGACGGAACGGGGCCGGGCGCATGCGTCCGGCCCCGTTGTCTCTCCTTCCACAGCAGCACCACGTCGAACGAAGAGGATCATCGTGAGCATCCCCACCGCAGCCGGTGACGTGCAGACCGCCGTCCCCACCCCGGTGCCGCCCCGCCGGCCCGGAGCCGCGAAGACGACGAAGCGCCGCCGCTCCGGCGTCAGCAAGCCCGTCCTCGCCCCGATCCTGTTCGTCAGCGTGAACGCCGTCCTGTTCGTGGTGTTCTTCGTGTGGCCCGCCGTGATCGGCCTCGGCTACTCGTTCACCGACTACAACGGCGTCGTCGACCCGAAGTTCGTCGGCCTGGCGAACTACTTCGAACTGTTCGCCGACGACACCTTCTACGCCGCCCTCGGTCGCACCTTCCTGTACGCGATCGTCGCCGTGCCGCTCGGCTTCGTCCTGTCGCTCTCGATGGCGCTCATGCTCACGAGCCCCGCGGCGAAGGGACGGAGCGTCGCCCGCATCGTGTTCTTCGTTCCGTGGCTCATCTCCCCCATCGTCACCGGTGTGATCTGGCGGTGGATGTTCGGCGAGAACTTCGGCCTGGCCAACTTCGTCATCGAGTCCCTGGGCGGCAAGGCCGTCCCGTGGCAGTCGAACGCCGACCTGTCGCTGCTGGTCGTCGTCTTCGCCACCGCGTGGGCCGGGGCGGCGTTCAACATGCTGCTGTTCGTCGCGGCGATCCGGAACGTCCCGCAGTCGTACTACGAGGCCGCGTCGCTCGACGGTGCCGGCGCCTGGCACCAGTTCCGCTACATCACCCTGCCGAGCATCGCGCCGACGTCGTTCATCGTCATCCTGCTGTCGTCGCTCAGTGCGTTCAAGGAGTTCGCCACCGTGCAGGCGCTCAACGGCGGCGGCCCCGGCACCGACAACAACCTGCTGGTGCAGTACATCTACACGAACGGGTTCCAGAACGCCCACATCGGCTACGCGAGCGCGGCGTCGATGGTCCTCATGCTCATCCTCATGGCCATCGCGCTGATCCAGCTGGCCGTGAACCGCCGGACGGAGTCCCGTCGATGACCGCCACGCTCCCCACCGAGACCGACAAGACCGGAAGCGGCCGTCGGGCCGGACGGTCCGGCCGGAACGGTCGCTCCGGCTCCGGCCGATCTGGCCGCTCTGGCCGCTCGAAGGCTGTGGACGCCACGCCGCGGCCCCAGGCCATCGCCGCCACGGCCCTGCTCTGGGTGTTCATCATCGCGTTCGGGTTCCCGGTGCTGTGGTTCGTGCTCAGCGCGTTCAAGCCGGGCGGCGAGCTGTTCTCGTACCCGCTCACCCTGCTGCCGAAGAACTGGTCGGTCGAGGGCTTCGCCGAGGCGTGGTCCAGCTACGACTTCGCCCAGTACTTCGGCAACACCGTGATCGTCGCCCTGGTCACCACGGTGCTGACGGTCCTGGCGAGTGCGGCCACCGGGTACGCGCTGGCGAAGTACGACAACCGGTGGCTGAAGGTGTTCTTCGTCTGCATCCTCGCCACGACGATGCTCCCCACCGAGGTGATCCTCGCTCCGACGTTCATCGTCATCCGCGACCTCGGCATGTACGACTCGCTGGCCGGCATCATCGTGCCGTCGGTGATCACGGCCACCGGCATCTTCATGTTCCGGCAGTTCTTCATCACCGTGCCGGACGACCTGGTCGAAGCGGCCCGGATCGACGGTGCGAGTGAGTTCGGGATCTTCTGGCGGATCATGCTGCCGATCTCCCGCCCGATCATGCTGACGCTCGCGATCTTCTCGTTCCAGTGGCGGTGGAACGACTACATCTGGCCGCTCCTGGTGCTCAACGACCCGAAGCAGTTCACGATCCAGATCGCCCTGCAGAGCATCGTCGGTGCCGAGAACGTGAACTGGACGGTCCTGCTCGGTGCCTCGGTCATCTCGATCATCCCGCTCGTGCTGCTCTACCTGGTGTTCCAGAAGTACGTGAACGGCGCCGACCTCAACGCGGGTCTGAAGGACTGATGGGGTTCCTCGACCTGGCCGGCCCGGCCGCCGACGCCGAGGTCGCCCGCCTGCGGCTGGCCGACGACGACCCGGCCACGCTGCAGCACCGGGAACTGATGGCGCGTGCGCTCGCGTTGGTCGGCGCGTGGATCCGGCAACGGCCTGGAGGCTCGGCTCACCCCGCAGACGACGACCTCACCACCGCGCACGGCTGGGTCCGGCACCTCGCGACCCGGCAGTCGCCCGGCGGCACGTTCGTCGGCGGCGACAACGTGCTCTCCCCGCCGGACTCCGCGTTCACCGTCAACGACGTCTGCGACGCCCTCGAACTGCTCGCACCGCACCGGGCGACGGTGCCGGCAGCGGCCGCGCTGGCCGACGACCTCGACGCGATCGTGCACCGGGCGACCCCCGCACTGCTCACCGGTGGGGTGCACACCCCGAACCACCGGTGGGAGATCGCAGCCGCCCTCGCCCGGGTGCACCGACTCCACCCGGCGGCGGCGCTGCTCGACCGCATCGACGCGTGGCTGGCCGAAGGGCCGGACATCGACGCCGACGGTCTGTGGTCGGAACGGAGCCCGAACTACGCGTCCGCCGTGTCCGGGCCGTCGTTCCTGGTGCTCGCCGCCGTGCTCGGCCGCCCCGCCCTGCTCGACCCGGTGCGCCGCTCGCTCGACGCCACGCTCGCGCTCCTGCTGCCGGACGACACGGTCGAGACCGTGCAGTCCCGACGGCAGGACCAGTCACAGCCCTTCGGGATCGGACCGTTCGCGCCGCTGCTCTGGCACGTCGCGGTGCTCGACGGCCGGGGCGACCTGGCCGCGGTCGCCGCCCGCGCCGCCGTGGCCGAGACCTGGCAGCCCGCCGCCGTCGCCGCGCGGTCGATGACCGATCCCCTGCTCGGGCGTCCGCTGCCGGAACCCGTCGCCCTGGCGCCGGCCGTGCACACCTTCGCCGACGCACGGCTCGTGCACGTCCGCGAGCCCGACCGCAGTGTCGTGCTCTTCGCCGGTTCCGACGTCCCGGCCCAGGGCCACGTGCGGTCGGGGCTGGCGAACAGCCCGACGTTCCTGCGGGTCGTCGTCGGGTCGGTCGTCCTGTCCGACGTGCGGCTCTCGCGGGAGTTCTTCGGCCTCGGACCGTTCCGACCGACCGCGCTCGAGTCCCTGGGCGACGGACGGTTCCGGCTGACCGAGACCGTGTCCGCCGGCTACCACCAGCCGTTGCCCGCGAGTGATCGCCAGCCGGACGGCCGCTACCCACTCGCCGACGAAGGCCGGTTCTCCGCCGCCATGGCGTTCGGCACCCGGTCCGTCGACACGGTGGTCCTCAGCACCACCGTCGACGTCGCGGTGACCCCGGACGCCGTCGTCCTCGACGTCGTGACCGAGGGGGCCGAAGTGCCGTGGTCCCTGCAGCTGACGTTCCGCACCGGGGGGACCCTCACGGGCGTCGAGACCGACGCCGTCACCGGGGAGCGGGTCCTGGCGGAGGGGACCGGCAGCTACCGCGTCGGTTCCGACGTCGTGACGTTCGGTCCGGGCAACGGCGCCGGTCCGGGCCAGCCGGCGGGCTACACCCCGGGACAGGACTACGCGTTCCTCGGCGGGACCGACCGACCGCGGGGTGAGCACGTCCACGTCACCGGGCGAGCCCCCGGCTCGGCACGCATCGTGATCGGGACGGGCCGGTGACGCTGCCGGGCGTGGTGCTCGTCGGAGCCCGCGGCTACGGCCTGCACCACCGCGCGAACATCGACCGGCTCGTGGCAGCAGGGGTCTGCACGGTGACCGCCGTCGTCGACCCCGCGCTCGGCACGACCGCCGACGCCGGTGTGCCCGTCGTGGCCGACGTGGCAGCGGCCCGCAGGCTCGGACCGGTGGACGTGGTCGTCGTGGCGGCTCCGATCGCGGCGCACCTGCCCCTCACCCTCGATGCGCTCGACGCCGGCGCCGACGTGCTGCTCGAGAAGCCCCCGGTCACCACGCGCGACGCCCTCGACGTGCTGCTCGAGGCCGAACGTCGGACCGGCAGGGTCGTGCAGGTGGGGTTCCAGAGCCTCGGTTCCGCCGCGCTGCCGGCGTTCCGTGACGGGGCGCTCGTCGGTGCCGTCCGGTCTGCGGCCGCCGTCGGCACGTGGACCCGCGACCGGGCGTACTGGGACCGCTCCCCCTGGGCGGGGCGCCGTCGGGTCGGCGGCGTGGACGTGCTCGACGGCGTCGTCACCAACCCGCTCGCCCACGCCGTGGCGACGGCCCTGGCGCTCGTCGGGTGCCGCCGGACCGCCGACGTCGCGCGGGTCGAGGTCGAGTTGTACCGCGCGAACGCCATCGAGGGCGACGACACCTCGGCCGTCCGGGTGACCACGACCGCCGGCCTCGAGGCCACTGCCGCGCTCACGCTCTGCGCCACGACCGAGGTCCCGCCGACCGTGCGGGTGCGGGGCGCGACGGGGGACGGCGTGCTGCACTACACGACGGACGACGTCACGATCGACGGCACGACCACACGCCTGGAGCGCACCGACCTGCTCGAGAACCTGCTGGCGCACCGGTTGCGCGGCGCCGAACTGCTCGTGCCGCTCGTCTCGACGGGAGCGTTCGTCGAGGTGCTCGAGGCGGTCCGCGCGACCGAACCCGTGCAGCTCGACCACCCCTGGGTGACGTGGGAGGGCGCGGGGCCGGCCCGGCGCCCGGTGGTGACCGGTGTCGAGGCCACGATCGAGCGCGCCGCCGACGCCCGCGCGCTGTTCTCGGAGGTCGGGGCACCGTGGGCGCACACGGCCCGCGACGAGACGCTGCAGGAGCTCCGCGTGGACGACGTCACGGTCGCCGTCGAACGCGACGGGGCCGGCACGATCGCCACGTCGTCCCCTCGGCCGTACCTGCACCCGGTCCGGACCCTCAGCGGCACCGTGGTCAGCGCGCACCACCCGGGCGACCACGACTGGCACTGCGGGGTCGGCGTCGCGATCCCCGACGTCGACGGCGTGAACTGCTGGGGCGGACGGACCTACGTCCACGGCCCCGGCTACGTCTGGCGCGACGACCACGGTTCGGTCGAGGTCGTGCACGCCGCGCAGCACGGACTCGGGTCGACGGAGGAGCTGGTCTGGCGGGGTCCGGACCGCGCGCTGGTCCTGCACGAGGACCGCACCCTGCGCTGGCGCTCGGTCGGAGCCGGGTGGGAGTTGTCCTGGTCGTCGTCGTTCCGCGCCCCCGGCGACTCCCCCGTGCACCTCGGCGGCCCGGGCAGCAACGGCCGGGTCGGCGCGGGCTACGGCGGCTTCTCCTGGCGGTTCCCGGAGTGCACCGGGGTCGTCGTCCGGACCGCCGACGCCGAGGGCGAGACCGCCGTGCACGGCTCGGTCGCACCCTGGATCTCCTGGTCCGCGGTGTTCGACGGCGGGCCGGCGACGATCCGCATCGAGGCCCTCGACCACCACGACCCCTGGTTCGTCCGCGCCGAGGAGTACCCGGCGATCGGCTCGGCCCTGGCGTGGGACATCCCCGCGGTCGTGCAGCCGGGCGCACCGCTCGTCCGCTCCTTCCGCGCGACGGTCACCGACGGCGGTACGCTCGCCGGATGAGCACCGGGGACTGGGAAGCACGCGTCGCGACGCTGTGGGACGACGAGACGATCGACGACCACCAGCGGATCGAGCGGATGCGTGACCTCGCAGCGGACGCCCCGCACCCGGCCCTCGGCGCGTTCGAGCTCGGCGGCGCCTTCGACTCGGGCGGCCACGAGGCCGAAGCCGACGTGCAGTACGCCGCCGCGACCGCAGCGGGTCTCGACACCGTCGACCCCGAACGCGCGGCGCGGATGGTCGTGCAGCACGCCTCGACGCTGCGGAACCTCGGCCGGGTCGACGCCGCCATCGCGATGCTCCGCGACGCCCCCGAGCACCCCGCCACGGGGGCGGCACCGCGGGTGTTCCTCGCGCTCGCGCTGCACAGTGCTGGACGCTCGGCCGAGGCCCTGCGCGTCGCGATCGAGGCCGTCGAGCCGACGCTCCCCCGCTACCACCGCTCCGTCCGCGCCTACGCGGCAGCCCTCACCGAGGACTGACGGTTCAGGCGATCGCAACCTCGCCCCGCGCCATGAGCTCACGGGCCCGACCGGCGTCGGCAGCCGGTGGACGACCGTGCAGGGCGCGGTAGTCGCGCGAGAAGTGCGAGGCGCTCCGGTACCCCACCGCCGCAGCAGCCTGGGCAGCGGTGTCCCCGAGCACGATCATCCGCCGCCGGGCCTCTCCCAGCCGCAGCCGCCGCAGGTACTGCACCGGGCTCATCCCGGTGACCTGCCGGAAGCGTGCGAACAGGGTCGACTCGCTCGTCCGGACCGCCGCGGCCAGGTCGGCGACCGACCACGGGTCCGCCAGCCGATCGGTGAGCAGGGCCGTGGCGGCCGCGACCACGTCGCCGTCCCGGTTGCCGATCGCGGCCAGGATGCGCGGGGCCTGGTCGGTCTGCAGCAGCCGGAGCACGACCTCGCGGGTGACGAGCGGGGCGAGGACCGCCATGTCCTCCGGAGTGTCGAGCAATCCGACGAGTCGCGCGAACGCGTCCGCCAGCGCTGGTGTCCAGCTGCCGAGTCGGGCCGGGGGCGCTTCGTCCTGGTGCGGGCGGGACATCGCCGTCGCGACCTCGGCCACCACCGCGGGGTCGAGCTGCCAGACGACCGCGACGAATCCCGCCGGTTCTTCCACGGCGACCACACCGGCGATCACCGGCAGGTCGACGGGTGTGATGATGAAGCGCTCGCGACCCCAGAGCTGGTCGTCGTCCCCGACGATGGACCGCTTCTGCCCCGCGAGCACCACCGACACCGACGGCGTGTAGCGCTGGTACCCGAGGTCGGTCGGCGCGTCGACCCGGGCCAGGCGGAGTCCGAGCCGTCCTGCGCGCTCCGTGTCGTCGACGTGGGCCAGGACGCTCTGCAGCGCGCGGTCCAGTCGGTCCGAGGTGACGTCGTCCATGTACTCATTCTGTCGAGCCGATCGATGCACTGAACGCCCGTGCTGGATCCGGCAAGCAGTCCGGAGTCCTGTGCAATCGCCGACCGCCTCGCCGGACCGAGCATCGGAGCATGCAGACCAACGAAGCACTCCTCGACTCCTTGACCTCCGACGACCGACTGGCCGGCCGGACCGCGCTGGTGACCGGCGCCTCGAGCGGCATCGGCGAAGCCGTCGCCAGGGTCCTCGCCGCCTCCGGCGCGACGGTCGGTGTCGCCGGCCGCGACGTACAGCGCACGCAGGCCGTGGTGGATGCCATCACCGCCTCAGGTGGCTCCGCCGTGGCCGTCATCGGCGAGCTGAACGCGCACCCTGACGCCGTCCGCGACCTCGCGGCCAGTGCCACAGCGGCCCTCGGTGGCCGGGTCGACATCGTCGTCAACAACGCCGGCGTCTACCCGGTCGGCCCGACGGCGCTGCTCCCCGACGACGACGCCGAAGCGCTCTGGGCCACGAACGTCCGAGCACCGCACGTCCTGGTCGGCGCCCTGGCTCCGGGCATGGTCGAGCGCGGCTCGGGTGTCATCGTGAACATCGGCTCGTGGATGTCCCGCGTCGGCGTCCCCTTCACGGCGTTGTACCCGGCGACGAAGGCGGCCGTGGAGCAGCTGACCCGGGCCTGGGCCGCCGAGTTCGGCCCGCGCGGTGTGCGGGTGTCGACGGTCTCCCCCGGTGCCACCGCCACGCCGGGCAACGCCGACTCGCACGACGTCCTCGCGCAGATGACGGCGGGCACACCGGCCGGCGCACCCGTCCGGCCGGTCGACGTCGCGTTCGCCGTGCGCTGGTTGGCCTCCGACGAGGCGTCCTTCGTGCACGGCGCCACCATCGACGTGGACGGCGGCATCGCCGCGACCCGCCTCGGCTGAGGCCCCCCCGGGCGAGCGGGCGAAACACCCGGGTTCATGCGCGGAGGCACCCCGGCATTCCGCCCGCTCGGCAACCCCGACCCACGCGCACGAACCCCCACCACCGCGAGCGGGCGAAACACCCGCGTCAGCCCGCGGAGGCACCCCGGCATTCCGCCCGCTCGGCAGTGCGAGCCCACGCGCGCGAACCCGCACCATCGCGAGGGGTCACGACACCCCGCAGACCGGCGGGCGAGCGGTCACGAAGGGTCGGGCGGGAGCGCGTCAGCCGACGGATCGTGACCGCTCGGCGGACGGCGACGGCGCGGCGGGGCACGCCACCACGGGCGGACGGGAGGCGCGGTGCGGGGTGGCACCGGGCCTCCCCTCAGGCGGTGTGGTCGCCGCCCACCCGTGGGACCGGCAGCGAGTCGCTGGTCGTGCGCAGGGACTCCTGCCGGATCTCGAGCTGCGAGACGGCGAGCGCCGCCAGGTCGCGGAGGTTGGCGAGGTCGTCCTCGGTGGCCTGCCGCGGTCGGGTGTCGAGCACGGCGAGGGTGCCGATCGGCGCGCCGTCGTGCCGGACGAGCGGGACGCTGACGTAGAAGCGGATGCCGAGCGGGCCGGTGACCAGGGGGCTGTTGCGCATCTCGGGGTGTGCGGAACCGTCCGGGATCACGACGGGGACGGGCACGGGCGCGAAGCCGTTGGTGAAGCTGATGCTCCGGGCCGCCTCGTCGATGCCCTCGGCGATGTACGACTGGGACCACTCGCGGTCCTCGTCGAGCACCTCGATCAGGGCGATCGGTGCGTCGAAGAGCCGGGCAGCCATGGTCGTGGTGCGCTGCAGCGACTCGTTCGGCAGGGTGTCGAGGGTCGCCGGGCGATCGGTCTCGGGTCGCGTCGGCACCGGGGCTGTCTCGTCCGTCGGTTCGACCACGTGGTCGGGGGCGGCGGTCTCGGCGATCACGACGTCGCGGAGCATCGTGACCAGCTCGGGGCCGAGCGGACGGGCTGCGGGGTCCTGCGCGGTCATGGCGCGGAGCAGGTGCTTCCAGTGCTCGGGCAGGGGTTCGGGGACCACGGGGTCGCGGGACAGCCGCGCGACGGCGGACTCGACGAGCGAGCCCGGGAACTCCCGGCGGCGGGTGAAGCACTGCAGCAGCACGAGGCCGAGCGAGTAGACGTCGCTCGGCGGGCCGACCTCACCGCCGCGCGCCTGCTCGGGGCTGAGGTAGGCGGCGGTGCCGGTGGTGACGCCGTCGGCGGTCAGCCGTTCGACGCCGGCGGCGAGCGCGATGCCGAAGTCGGTCAGCCGTGCGCGGGCCCGTTCGGAGGCGTTGCCGTAGTCGACGAGCAGGATGTTCGACGGCTTGATGTCGCGGTGCACGACGGCGTTGGCGTGGATGTAGTCGAGCGCCTCGGCCATGTCGTAGCCGATCTCGGCGATGTGGCGCGAGGCGAGCGGGCCGACGCTCAGACGTTCCTCGAGGTCCTGCCCGACGACGAGCGACATCACGATGTAGCGCTGCTGGGTGCCGTCCTGGCTGGTGACGACCCCGGCGTCGAGCAGGCTGACGAGGTTGTGGTGCTCGAGCGACGCCAGCACGCCGAGTTCGGCCTCTTGCCGGGCGATGTCGACGATGCCCGCGTGGAAGAGCTTGATCGCGACCGGGCGGTGCAGGCTCTCGTCCACGCCGCGGTAGACGACGGACATGCCGCCCTGACCGATCGCCTGTTCCAGGCGGTACCGACCGTCGAGCAGCGGCGCGCTCGCGTCGTGTTCTTCCGTCGGGATCATCCAACCCTCGTCCTCGGCTCCGGCACCAACGATGCATCTTCGCATCCCGACGGGTATCCGTGTCGCCGAGCGGCGTTTCCCGGATCGGGGCGCGGTGCGCGGGGGCGCCACAACACCGGTGTTCGCGGGTCGAACACGCGCAGGTCGCGGTGCACCTCGGCAACACCGGTGTCGTGCGCCCCTCGATGGCGCTGGTCGGCAGCGCGCGCGTACGCTCGGCCCGACGAAGGAGTCATGCCATGCCCGCGAGGTTCGTCTACTGGATCAACGTCTCCGTCGACGGGTTCGTCGAACGGGCACCCGGCGAGCACGACGGCCTGGACGGCCCCGACTGGATGCGCATCGACGAGCCACTGCACCGCGAGTTCAACGCCCGGGCCGCCGCGATGACCCTGTCCGTCGAGGGCCGGGTCGTGCGCGACATGATGGACCCGTTCTGGCCCGATGCCCGGCACGACGAGTCGATGCCCGAGTACCTGCGCGAGTACGGCGAGATCTGGACCGCGCAGCCGAAGATCCTGGTGTCCCGCACGCGGACCACCGCCGACCACGACACCCGGGTCATCGGAGGCGACGGCGACGCGATCGCCGAGCTGGCCGCGATCCGTGCCGAAGGCGAGGGCGACATCGGCGTCGGTGGGCCGAGCATCGCGAGTCAGCTGCTCGACGCCGGGCTGCTCGACGAGGTCATGCTCTTCACGCACCCGTCGGTGCTCGGTGCCGGTCGGCCGCTGTTCGATCCGCCGCTCTCGGGGCACCGTCCGCTCGTGCAGCTCGACCTGATCGAGCAGCAGCGCTCCGACAACGGCGTCACCCTGCACCGGTACGACGTCCGGCGGTCCTGAACGCTCGGGCGATCAGTCCGCGCCGGGCGTTGCGCCGATCACGCGAACGTTCCAGGCGCTGTCGCGGTCACTGTCGAACCCGTTGAAGGAGATGCTGTCGACGTCGGCACGCCAGGTTCGCCGCAGGTCGATGCGTTGCTCCCCGTCGCCGCAGGGCATCGCCTCGATGATGTGGTTCCGCGACGTTTCCCGGGAGACGACCATGACCGAACCGCTCATGTGCCCGTCACCGAAGCACGAGAACTCGAGGTGGTCGACCGTCTCCGGGTGCGCGAACGTGATCGTGACGCCACGGTCGATCTCGTCGTCGTTCCCCGTCGCGCTCTGCCCGGCGGGTTCTTCGGCGAACATCGCGCCGAGGTCCCGGTCCGACTCGGCGGCCATCTGCCGCTTCTCCCAGGCGTGCAGCGCCGCCTCGTCGACGGGCGGCGGCCCGGCGCAGCCGGCCAGCAGCAGCACGCCCGCGATCGCGGGCAGGAGCAGGGCGGGGATGGAGCGCACGCTGTGAGCCTAGTGACGCTGCGGACCCACACCGCGGACGACGGGAGGCGCGGTGCCAGCTGGCACCGCGCCTCCCGGCCGTGGGGTGGTCGCGTCAGACGTCGCGACGGCGCGCGAGCGTCAGGGCGAGGCCACCGACGACGAGCACCTCGGCGGCGAGGACGCCGAAGCCGCCCCAGCCGTTCAGCACGACCCCGCTGTTGTCGACCGTGCTCGCGCCGTCGTACGAGTAGGCGTAGAGCTGGCCGCCGGCTGAGTCGGGCAGGAACGCCGCGATGTCCATCGGCCAGTCGACCTTCATCAGTCCGCTCATGAGTGCGAGCACCCCCGGAACGACCAGCAGGAGGCCGAGCGTGATCGCGATGCCGCCGGCGCTCGACCGGACGAGCAGACCGATGCCGTACGCGAGGAGCGCCAGCAGGGTCAGGAAGACCGACGAACCGAGGATCGGCAGGAACACCGACGGGTCGCTGACCTCCGGCTCGATGCCGTTGCCGGCCAGCAGCGGCAGCGAGATGAGGACGCCGATCCAGGTGGCGACGGCGCTGACGACGAAGGTCGCGATGGCAAGGACGGTGGCCTTCGCCAGGATCACGCCGGTGCGTCGCGGGTCGGCGGTGAACGTCGAGCGGACCTGGCCCGTGCCGTACTCACCGGTGATGATGAGGACGCCGAGCACGCCGACGACGAGCGACGAGAGCAGGACACCCACGGCGTTGGCGTTCACGAAGGTGCCGTTGGCGAGGTCCGTCGGCAGCTCCTGGCCGCCGCTGTTCGTGTTCGCCCCGATCAGCGCGGCCATGCCGATCGTGAGGACGACCAGGATCGCGTAGCACCAGAACGTGGACCGGATGCTGCGCAGCTTGATCCACTCGCTCCGCACCAGGTGCGGGAACGACAGGCGGGTCGAGCCGGACATCCGGGTCGACGGTGTGGTGGGCGAGGTGGTGGCGCTCATCGGGTGCCCTCCGATCGGTACTCGACGTCGTCGCGGGTGAGGGCCATGTAGGCCTCTTCCAGGCTCGCGCCGGTCGGGGTGAGTTCGTGCAGGGGGACGCCTGCCTGTGCGGCGATGTTGCCGACCGTCGGTGCGTCGGGCCCGACGACGAGGAATGAGCCGTCCTCGCGCTGGGTGACCGCGGCGTTCGGGCCGATGGCGTTGAACAGGCCGTTCGGGTCCGGCGTGCGGACGATGACACGGCTGACGGCGGCATCGGTGCCGGCAGCGGCGCCGCCACCGGCGACGAACTCCGCGATCGGGGCGTCGGCCAGGACCTTGCCCCGGCCGAGCACGACCACGCGGTCGGCGGTCTGTGCCATCTCGCTCATCAGGTGGCTGGAGAGGAACACCGTGCGGCCGTCGGCGGCCATGCGGCGGGCGAGCTGTCGGACCCAGAGCACGCCGTCGGGGTCGAGGCCGTTGACCGGCTCGTCGAGGATCAGGGTCTTCGGGTCGCCGAGCAGTGCGGCAGCGATTCCCAGGCGCTGCCCCATGCCGAGCGAGAACCCGCCGACGCGCTTCTTCGCGACGGAGTCGAGGCCGGTCATGTCGATGACCTCGTGCACGCGGGACTTCGGGATGCCGTGGGTCGCCGCGAGGGAGAGCAGGTGGTTGTAGGCGCTGCGCCCGGAGTGGACGGCCTTCGCCTCGAGCAGGGCGCCGACCTGCCGGAGCGGGTCGCGGAAGCTCGTGTAGGGCTGGCCGTTCACGGTGGCTGTGCCCGACGTGGGCTGGTCGAGCCCCATGATCATGCGCATCGTGGTGGACTTCCCGGCGCCGTTGGGCCCGAGGAAGCCGGTCACACTGCCGGGACGCACGACGAAGGAGACGTCGTCCACGGCGGTCTTCGGACCGTACTGTTTGGTGAGATGGCTGACTTCGATCACGGCGTCGACGCTACGGGAGCGGTGGTCGGCGCCGCGTCCGCCGTTGGGGGGAGATGTGGGCTCCCACAGGCTGACGCGGATGGGGCGGGGTGACGCGGGCGGGGGGTCGCGCTGTTTCGCGCTGGGCGACAGTTCACGCGCGCGGCGGCCCGTGAGATGTCGCTGAGCGCGAAAGACCGGTGCAGGGGCTCGGAGGTGCCCCTGGTGCGCAACCCCCAAAGAGCCGTTTGACGGTCTCGACCGCAGCGGCGACGATGGGCGCATGTCGAGCCTCCAGTCCCTCCGGGCGACCGCCCACCCGATCCGGCTCCGCCTGCTGTCGCTGGTGACGAGCACCGCGATGAGCGCGGCCGAGGCCGCGCGGGAACTCGGCCTCTCGCAGGCCACCGCGAGCTACCACCTGCGGGTTCTCGAACGGGCGGGGCTGGTCGCGGTCGTCGAGGTCGTGCGGCTCCGAGGCGGCGAGGCGAAGCGGTACCGGCACGAGTCGTCGTCCGAACCGTTCGACCTCGACGCCGTCCCCGATGGTGGGCACCCGGAACGCATCTCGGTGGAGGACCAGCTCGTCTACGTCGAGGCGCAGGTCGAGGAGCTCCGGCGACGACTGCACCAGCGGACCACGGGCCCTGCCGTCTCGACCGACGCCGAACTGTGGGTCGGCCCCGAGACGTGGCGGCGGGTGGTGCACCACGTCGGCCAGGCGTCCGCCCTGCTCCACGCAGCAGCGCAGCGCCCGCGTACCCCGGGCACGGTGCCGGTGTCGATGACCGTCTCGATGTTCCCCATGCGGCGACCGTGAGCACGCCGACCACGGGCGTCCTCGCCCACGCACCGTTCCGTTGGCTGCTCGCAGCCCGCACGGTGAGCATCGTCGGCAACGCCGTCGCGCCGATCGCCCTGGCGTTCGCCGTCCTCGACCTCACCGGCTCACCCGTCGACCTGGGTCTCGTCGTGGCCGCACGCTCGGTCGCGAACGTCGCGGTCCTGCTGTTCGGCGGGGTCATCGCCGACCGCCTGCCCCGCGACGTCGTGCTCGTCGCCACGTCGCTCGGCGCGGCGGTGACACAGGCCGCTGTCGCCGCGCTGGTCCTGACCGGCACGGCGACCGTCCCGCTCCTGGTCGTGCTCAGCATCCTGAACGGCGCGGTCGCCGCGGTGAGCCTGCCGACGACCGCGGCCATGGTGCCCGAAACCGTTCCGGAGGCGCTGCTCCGCCCCGCGAACGCCGTGATCCGGTTGAGCATCAACGCCGGGACGATCGTCGGTGCCTCCGCCGGGGCCGGCATGGTCGCGCTCGTCGGTGCCGGGTGGGGGCTGGCGGTCGACGCCGCCGGCTTCGCCGTCGCCGCAGCCCTGTACGCGCGGATACGCCTGCCCCGTCGCGCGTCGATCGCACCGGCCGACCGTCCGTCGGTGATCGCGGACATCCGGGAGGGATGGGTCGAGTTCTCGGGACGACGCTGGGTCTGGACGGTGGTCGCCCAGTTCACAGTGCTCAACGCCGCCTTCGTCGGCGCGACGACCGTGCTCGGACCGGTCGTCGCGGACGACTCCTTCGGCAGGGCGGCCTGGGGGCTCGTCGTCGCCGGGCAGACCGTCGGCCTGGCACTCGGTGCGCTGATCGCCCTGCGGTGGCGGCCCCGGCGTGCGCTCGGCATCGGTGTCGCCCTGATGGCGGTGACCGCGCTCCCCGTCGTGGCGCTCGGGGTCGCCCCGGCCCTGCCGACCCTGCTCGTCGCGTTCGCCCTGGGCGGGATCGCCCTCGAGCTGTTCGCGATCGCCTGGGACCACGCACTGCAGTCGAACGTGCCCCGCGCCGTGCTGTCGCGGGTCTACTCGTACGACATGGTCGGATCGTTCGTCGCCGTCCCGCTCGGCGAGGCCCTGGTCGGACCGCTGGCGCACGCCGTCGGGACGAGCACGACGCTGATCGGCTGCGCCGTCGTCATCGTCGTCGCCACCGTGGTCGCGGCGTCGACCCGGAGCGTCCGTCGTGTGACCACCGAGGTGCCCCTGCCCGTCTGATCAGTCCGGCGAGGCTTCGGCATCGACCTCGTACGCCTCGAACCCGGGCAGGTCCGGCACGGGGTCGATCGCGAGGCGGGCGTGCGTCTCGACGTCGAACCGCTCCGAGCCGTACCGGAGCTTCTGCCGTTCGATGCCCTCCGCGCTGAACCCTGCGGCGGCGGCGGCCCGACACGACGCCGGGTTGTTCGTCCGGTGTCCGAGTTCGAGGCGGAAGAGACCGGCGTCGAAGGCCCAGCTCGACACACTCGTCAGCGCACGAGCGGCGAGTCCTCGGCCACGAGCATCGGCTGCCACCCAGTAGTGGGCCCACGCCGTGCCGTGCCGGAACTCGATCGCCGAGAGACCGACGTTGCCGACCGCGACCCCGTCCTCGACGATCGCCCAGTTCCTCGCGTGGTCGTCGAACCGCAGTGCGCCCGTGACGTGCGCGCGGGCATGCTCCTCGTCATCGAGCCCGACCTCCGGGAACTGCGTCGCGAGATCCGGGTCCGACCGACTGGCGACGAGGAGTGCAGCCGCGTCGTCCAAGGACCACGGGCGCAGGACGACGACCATGTGTGAGCTCCGCCAGTCGATCAGCCGGCAGCGGGTCCGGCGTGCGGGCGGGGCGCGCGGAGGCCGGGGAACTCGTCGTCGCGCCACTCCCCCTCGGCACGTGTGCCGTTGGTCACCGACAGCTCCTCGCGCTCCCGCAGCTCGACGCGACGGATCTTGCCCGAGATGGTCTTCGGCAGCTCCGCGAACTCGACCCGGCGCACACGCGCGTAGGCGGGGAGAGCCGTGCGTGCGTACTCCAGGACCTGTCTGGCGGTGTCGGCCGACGCCTCCCATCCGGTGGCCAACGTGACGTACGCCTTGACGACGTTGAGGCGGGCATCGTCGGGAGCCGGGACGACCGCGCTCTCCGCCACGGCCGGGTGCTGGAGCAGGGCGCTCTCCACCTCGAAGGGCGACACCTTGTAGTCGGAGGACTTGAACACGTCGTCGGTGCGACCGATGAACGTCAGCTCGCCGTCGGCGTCACGGACGGCGATGTCGCCGGTGTGGAAGAAGCCGTCGCGCATCGACGACGCCGTGCGCTCGGGGTCGCCCAGGTACTCGGCCATCAGGTTGACGGGCCGCTCGGTCAGGTCCAGGCAGACCTCGCCCTCGTCGCCCGGTTCGCCGGTGACGGGGTCGAGCAGCGTGACGGTGACGCCGGGCAGCGGCTTGCCCATGGCTCCGGGGGTCACGGGGGCTCCGGGGGCGTTGCCGACGATCGCGGTGGTCTCGGTCTGCCCGTAGCCGTCGCGGATGGTGAGCCCCCACGCTCCCTCGACCCGGCCGATGACCTCGGGGTTGAGCGGCTCGCCGGCCGAGATGACCTCGCGGAGTGCACGCGGCTTCGCGCCGAGGTCGGACTGCAGCATCATCCGCCAGGCGGTGGGCGGGGCGCAGAACGTGTTGACCTCGGCGCGTTCGAGCTGGGCGAGCAGGCCGGCCGGGTCGAAGCGTGCGGTGTTGTGGATGAAGACGGTGGCCTCGGCGATCCAGGGCGCGAAGAAGCAGCTCCAGGCGTGCTTGCCCCAGCCGGGCGAACTGATAGTCAGGTGGACGTCACCGGGGCGGACGCCGAGCCAGTACATGGTGCTGAGGTGCCCGACCGGGTAGGACGTCTGGGTGTGCACGACCATCTTCGGCTTCGACGTGGTGCCGGACGTGAAGTAGACCAGGCACGGGTCGGTGGTCCGGGTGATGACCCGCGGGCGTGCCTCGCCTTCAGGGGCGGGCTCGCCCAGGTCGCTCGGGTACTCCGTCCAGCCGTCGGAGTGGCCGCCGATCACGATGCGCGTGAAGGCGCCTCGGACGTCGTCGTACTTGTGTGTCTCGCTCTGGTTCGTGACGACGTGCGCCACCGAACCCCGGTCGACTCGATCCTGCAGGTCGGCGGTGTCGAGCATCGTCGACGTCGGCAGGATGACCGCGCCGAGCTTGATCACGGCGAGCATGGTCTCCCAGAGCTCGAGCTGGTTGCCGAGCATGACGAGGACGTGGTCGCCCTGCTGCACGCCGAAGCCGTGCAGGCGTGCGGCGAGCCGATCGGAGCGTGCGGCCATCTCGGCGTAGCTCAGCCGCTGTTCACGGCCGTCCTCCTCGACGATCCAGAGCGCCGTGCGGCCGTTGTCGGTCGCGATGACGTCGAACCAGTCGGACGCCCAGTTGAACGTCTCGCCGAGGTCGGGCCACCGGAACCCGGCGCGTGCCGCTTCGGGAGAGTCCGCAGCGAGGAGTTGGTCGCGGGCGGCACGGTACGCGTCGGTCGGGTTCACAGAAGACACGGACCGATCATGCCGCATCCGGCTCGGAGCGGATCGATCAGGCGAGTCCCCGGAACCAGCGGTCGAGCCAGGGGACGATGCTCGAGAGGTCGTCCGCGTCCATCGCGTCACTCGCAGCCGCACGTGCAGCCGGGCTCGCGTTGAGCGCCAGCGCGCTCGGGAGCGCCCGGAAGAGCGGGATGTCCGAGCGGCTGTCCCCGACGGCGCAGCAGCGTTCGATCGGGACACCGCGGTCGCGAGCGAGCGCGAGCGCCCGGTCCCGCTTGTCGAACTCGTCGAAGTGCTCCGCGACGGACCCGTCGTGGACGCCGCTGCGCTCCCCCACCCGGGGTCCTCCGTTCGCGACGAACCCGAACCGCCGCGCCAAGGAGCGGGTCACGGGCTGCCAGGCGAGCGACGCGAGCACAGGTTCGACGCCGTGCGCAGCGCACCAGGCGACGACCGCGTCGGTGCCGGGCAACACCGGCAGGTCGTCGAGCCACCGCTCGACCGTCGCAGTGGCCGTGCCGCGCCACCCGAGGGCGTCGACCTCGCTCACCTGCTGGTTGGTGAGCTCGCCGTCGGCGTACCGGGCCTCTGCCTGGTCGAGGGCTCGCTGGTGCCCGAACCGGGCTGCCAGGAAGCTGCTGCTGGAACCGGGGGTGACGAGGGTCCCGTCGACGTCGAAGAACACGATGCCGACGGTCACGGCCGGCCGCTCCCCCGCACGACCGCGTCGAGCACCCGGATCGTCTCGTCGGTGTCGACGTGCAGGTGCGCCCCGATGCCGAGTGCACGGGCGGCCGCGATGTTCTCCGGGACGTCGTCGATGAAGAACACCTCGGCCGGGGTCGCCTGCAGGCGGTCCAACGTGATCCGGAACGCCTCGGCATCGGGCTTGTTCACGCCGATCTCGTGGGAGTAGCAGATCGGGTCGAACACCGCCGAGAACCGGAAGCGCCGCTCCTCTTCCTCGCGGGCGCCGTCGCCCGAGTTCGACAGGATCGCCAGGCCGATCGTGCCGCGGAGTCCGGCGAGGAAGTCGTACAGCGGTTCGTTCAGGGTGCCGCAGTACGCATCCCAGAAGTCGGCGCGCATGACGACGAGCTGCTCGGCCGACAGCCCGAGCGCCGTGCCGATCGCACCCCAGTACCGGTCGACGACGCCGGTCTGCCGCGAGGCGTCGGGCAGGTCGGCTGCGACGAGCCGAGCGGAGAAGTCGTCCGTCGTCATCCCGAGCCGCTCGGCCCACCGCGCCCGGAAGTGTCCGGGCCACGCGGCGTCGTCGACGAGTTCGAGGACCCCGCCCACGTCGAGCAGCAGCCACCGCACAGCGGGCACGGCCGCCCCGGCCGCCCCGGCGGTCACAGCGATCCCCGCAGCTGTCGGATCATCTCGACCTCGAGCTCACTCGGGTCGAGCACGTACGCCTCGGTCGCGCCCGTCGGCTCGTAGCCGCGCCGGGCGTAGAAGGCCTGCGCGCGGGTGTTCCCCTCGTGCACGTGCAGCCGCAGGGCAGACCCGTGCGTCGCCGCCCACACCTCGATCTCGTCGAGCAGCGCATCGGCGACACCAGTGGCACGACCCCGGTGCGAGGGTGCGACGTAGACGCCGACCAGGAGCGGTCCGACACGGGGACCGGGGACGTACACCCCCATCGTCCCGACCCACGTGCCGTCGGCGTCGATCGCGGCGAGGGTCGTCCCGCCGACGTCGTGTTCACGGCGACCGCGGCGCCGCCAGTCACGTTCCTGCAGCTGCTCGGCGTCGGCGAGCCGCTCCCCGTAGGCCTTCGGGGTGTCCTGGATCATCTCGAGCCGCAGCGCACGGACCCGCTCCCAGTCGTCCTCGGTGGTCGGTCGGATCGTCGTTCCCCGCATGCCCCGAGCCTAGGGGCGACGGGCCCGGAGAAGTCGTCCCAATCCGACGGGCAGAGGGTGCCGAATCACCTGCAACGACCGGGAACCACCCGGAGCGCTCACCAGC